>CAVELT010000054.1:0-3033 GCA_963616545.1 Dysosmobacter segnis
GACGAGTCTGGGAGGAATGAGTGATGACAGACAAGCTGTATGATGTAATGAACTGGGCGGATGTGGAGGAAGTGACCTATGCGGAGTCCACGGAGCCGAAGCGGATCCTGGGTCCCCATCTTCTGGAGGAGGGACTGCTGATTCAGTGCTTTGTGCCCACCGCAAAGGAGATACAGGTCAGCCTGGAGGGAAAGCAGTATCCGATGGAGCTTTGCGATGAGGCAGGCTTCTATGCCCTGCTGCTGCCGAAGAAGGCGGCCTGGGAGAAGCAGCTGCCGAAGTATCATTTCTGCATTACCTATGACAACGACAGCCGGGAGGAAACGGCGGATCCCTATGCCATGCCGACTGTGCTGACCGAGGAGGATCTGCGGCGCTTCGGTGCCGGTACGCATTATACCGTTTACGAGAAGCTGGGTGCGCATCCCTGCACAGTAGACGGTGAGGCCGGTGTTGCCTTCGCAGTCTGGGCTCCCAATGCACTGCGGGTATCTGTGGTCGGTGATTTCAATCTCTGGGACGGCCGGCGGCATATGATGCAGCGGCTGGGAGAGAGCGGTGTCTTCGAAATTTTCATTCCGGGCATGATGCCGGGGCAGCTGTACAAGTATGAGATCAAGCGGCACGGACAGGAGCCCTTCCTGAAGACAGATCCCTACGGCTTCGCCTTTGAGCTGCGGCCGGATACGGCAGCCGTTGTGGCAGATCTCAGTGACTTCACCTGGACAGACGCAGCCTGGCAGGAAAAGAAGGCGGCCGGTCACCAGAAGGAGCAGCCCATGTCGGTTTATGAGCTGCATCTCGGCTCCTTCCTGCGGAAGCAGCCGCTGATCAATGAGGACGGCAGTGCGGAAAACGGCTCAGAATTCTATAACTACCGGGAGATCGCACCGAAGCTTGCCGAATATGTGAAAAAGGAGGGCTATACTCATGTGGAGCTGATGCCGGTGATGGAGCATCCTCTGGATGAATCCTGGGGCTATCAGGTGTCCGGCTACTACGCACCGACCTCCCGTTACGGCAGCCCGGCGGACTTCCAGTACTTTATGAACTATCTCCACAACGAGGACATCGGTGTCATACTGGACTGGGTACCGGCACACTTCCCGCGGGATACCTGGGGACTCAGTCAGTTTGACGGTACGTCTCTCTATGAGAATCCGGATCCCAACCGGGCGTCTCATCCGCACTGGGGCACCCTGATCTTCAATTATGCGCGTTATGAGGTCAGCAATTTCCTGATTGCCGATGCCTTTTTCTGGGCCGATGTCTATCATGCAGACGGCATCCGCATGGATGCGGTGGCCTCCATGCTGTATCTGGACTACGGACGGCAGGGAGAGGATGCGCCCCGGAACATCTACGGCGGCAATGAGAATCTGGAGGCCGTGGAGTTCCTGAAGCATCTGAACAGTCAGTTCCGAAAGCATTTCCCCGGGACACTGCTGATCGCAGAGGAGTCCACCGCATGGCCGCATATCACGGCGCCGGTGGAGGAGGACGGCCTGGGCTTTGACCTCAAGTGGAACATGGGCTGGATGAATGACTTCCTTTCCTATATGGAGACGGATCCCTTCTTCCGGAAGGGAAGCTACAATCAGCTGACCTTCTCCATGATCTACAACTACTCCGAGGACTTCCAGCTGGTGTTCTCTCATGATGAGGTGGTGCACGGCAAGCGGAGCATGCTGGGCAAGATGCCCGGCAAGACCTTCGAGGAGAAGGCAGAGAACCTGCGGGCTGCCTACGGCTACTTCTGGACCCACCCGGGCAAGAAGCTTCTCTTTATGGGACAGGATTTCGGACAGTACGATGAGTGGTCCGAGGCCCAGGAGCTGGAGTGGAATCTGCTGGAGTATCCGGTGCATAAGCAGCTGCAGGAATTTGTACAGGATCTGAATGCAGTATACAAGGCGCAGCCGGCGCTCTGGCAGCTGGATTATTATCCGGACGGCTTCGAGTGGATCAACTGCAGCTATTCTGAGCTTTCGCTTCTTGCCTTTATCCGAAAGGGAGAGAAGCCGGAGGATACCCTGCTGGTGATCAGCAACTTTGACAACATGGCGCATCCGGAATTCCGGGTGGGCGTGCCCTTCTGCTGCAATGCCAAGGTGATCCTCTCCTCCGACGACAAGAAGTACGGCGGCAGGGGCGGCGCACCCCGACGCCTGCACAAGGCAGAGGCCATCGAGTGGGATGAGCGGGAATACAGCGTGGCATTGCCGGTACCGGCCATGTCCACCACCGTTTACCAGCTGACGCCCCGGAAGCCGGAGGCGAAGAAGACGGCAGCAGCGGAGACGAAGCCCCGGGTAAAAGCCGGAAGCAGCAAGGCGGCAGAGGTGAAGGAAGCAGCAGCGGCGCAGAAGGAAACTGCAGCAGCAAAGAAGGAAACGAAGGCTGCGAAGCCGAAGGGCGCTGCGGCAGCAGAAAAGAAGACGGTGAAGACAGAGAAGCCGACAGCGAAGAAGAAAACGGCGGCCAAGGCAGCGAAAGCGGCAAAGCCCGCAGCAAGACGGGGCAGACCCAGAAAAGACAAAACAGAGTAAGGAGAAATGGACATGAAGCAGGCAGGTATACTGCTCCCGGTGTTCTCCCTTCCGGGAAAATACGGCATCGGAACACTGGGACAGGCAGCAAAGGATTTTATTGATTTACTGAGGGAAACCGGCAATACCATCTGGCAGATTCTGCCCATGGGACCCACCGGCTTCGGGGATTCGCCCTATCAGTCCTTCTCCGCTTTTGCGGGGAACCCCTATTTTGTGGATCTGGAGACTCTGGTGCAGGAGGGGCTGCTGAGCGAGTCAGACCTGGCCGTGCTGGATTTCGGCACGGACCCGGCCCGGGTAGACTACGGAAAGCTGTATACGGCAAAGCATGCGGCACTGAAGAAGGCCTATGAGGCCTGGAAGGCAGCAGGACATACGGCAGAGGAGGCCATGGCGGAGCTGCAGCCGGAGACGCTGGATTACTGCATTTTCATGGCCATCAAGAATTCGCTTCAGGGCGCCAGCTGGAATGTATGGCCGG
>CAVELT010000054.1:3554-5508 GCA_963616545.1 Dysosmobacter segnis
AAGGAGCTGCCCATCATCGCGGAGGATCTGGGCGTGATCACGGATCCGGTGCGGGAGCTCATTGCAGAGACCGGCTTCCCGGGCATGAAGATCCTGCAGTTCGCCTTTGATTCCGGCCCGGATAATGCTTACCTTCCGCATAACTTCACCACGCCGAACTGTATCTGCTACACGGGTACCCACGACAACGATACCCTGCGGCACTGGTTTGATACCCTGCCGGACTGGGAGAGAGGCTACATTTACCAGTATACCTCCCGCTCGGACAATGACTGGCGCTTCATGCCGGAGCTTCTCATCAAGCGGGCCATGGCCAGCATTGCGGATACCGTCATCATTCCTGCCGGAGATTATCTGGAGGTTTCTGCGGAGGGACGGATCAATACCCCGGGCACCAGCGGCAGCAACTGGCAGTGGCGGATGCAGAAGGACGCCTTCTCCGCCCATAAGAGGGAGGTCATGGCCGGCATCAACCGGACCTACGGACGCTTCCATCAGAAGGCCGAGGAGCCGGAGGCTGAGGCCGGAGCGAAAACAGAAGTGACGACAAAAACGGAAAATGCATAATCCGTTTTGAAGCAAAAAAGTACCCATCGTCTCCTGTAAAGGAGGATGGGTACTTTTTTGACTTAGGGGAACGCTGCTTCCATCAGCATTTTCTCAGTCTGATGTAAAGTTGGCGCTGCACTGGTTGTTCGCGGTATCGCTGATATAAACCTGAAGCGAATTGCTCTTCATGGCGAAGGTGAAGCGGCCGGATTTGTCATCGATTTTCTGAACATCCGTGGGCCGGAGATTGTCGCCGTCGCCGTCAATGGCGTAGATGGAATCGAAATCCAGACCGGACTGGGCATCGCTGACATCGAATTCGATATAGCCGGCGCCCATGACCACGGTATCCTCATCAATCACCGGTGCCGCATCGTCCAGGACGTTGATCTGCACATGGGCGCTGTCAGACATGCCGTTCAGCGACTTCACGGTGATGGTCATGGTGCCGTTGGTGCTGACCTCGGCAGAGTAGCTGTTTCCGGTTTTGGTGAGCGCTACCTCCTGCCCTTCGATATTGGCCGTGACGGTCTTCAGCGGCAGCAGGGAGTTCACGGTGAACTGCAGCGAAGCGGTCTGATAATCACCGGTATCCGGATCGCCGACCTGGATATCCGGTGCGGCCACCACCAGGAAGAGGAGAATGCCGTTGATCAGAACATAGGGGAGCAGAAAGCCGAGAAAAAAGGAAAGCACCCGATTTCCGCTTTTTTTAGAAGCAACCGGTCTGCCGTAGGCATCGTAGCGTATACGCTGCCGCTGACCGGAAGCAGAATTTCGATTTGTCATCTGGAGATACCTGTCCGTCTGAACGGACTGACCTTTCTTTAAACTGGACATATGTATCCGGATTATAGCAAAAAGCCGATTGTCAAGCAAGCCTCATCTTTGTTATACTCGGAATACACAGAGAAGGAGGCAGTAATGAGCGAAGAGCTGGAGAAGAGCGGCACAGAAGCCGAGAAGAAGCCGGTGAAGAGGACCGTGACGAGAAGACGAAAGACAGAGACCGCCTCAGAGAGCAGTACCGGAACAGCAGAGGCAAAGAAGCCGAGAGCAGCCCGCAGCAGCAAAGCCGCCGGAACAACGGCAGGACGCCGCCGGAAGAGCACCGCAGCGGAAGCGGAGAGCACAGCTGAGCAGAAGAATGTGACGGAGACAGCTGAGGCAAAGGCAGAGACGGCGCAGGAGGCAGCGGCCGAGACCGGAAAGACGGTGCGCACCCGGAAAAGCACAACAGCTGTGCGGAAGAGCAGCGGAAGGAGCACGGAGAAGAAAACGGCTGTGAGGAGAAAGCCGGCTGCGAAGACAGAGAGTCCGGTGCCGGCAGAGGAAGAGAAGACGACAGCAGAAGAGAGGACAGAGGCAGCACCGGCCGTGCTTCCGGAGGAACGGGAAGCAGAAA
>CAVELT010000054.1:5681-11149 GCA_963616545.1 Dysosmobacter segnis
ACGGCCGAAAAGAGCAGCCGGGAGGAGCCGAAGAGCGTGCGGGGCATCCTGGAGGTCATGCCGGAGGGCTATGGCTTCATGCGTTCGGAGAACTTTCTGCCGGGCGATCACGATATCTATGTGAACCAGCAGACCATCCGCCGCTATCGCCTCCGCACCGGAGATATGCTGCAGGGACTTTCTCGGGTACAGAAGCCCCAGGAGCAGCGCTACGGCGCCCTGATCTATGTGGAGTCGGTCAACGGCATGCCCCTGGGACGCGCCCTGCACCGGACGGAGTTTGAGAAGCTGACGCCGATCTTCCCGAACCGGCGGCTGCGCCTGGAGACAGAGGGAGAGAAGGCGCCGACATCCCTGCGGGTGCTGGATCTGCTGGCGCCCATCGGCAAGGGACAGCGCGGTATGATCGTGTCGCCGCCGAAGGCCGGAAAAACCACATTGCTGAAGCAGGTGGCCAAGGCCATTGTGAAGAATGAACCGAAGATGCATCTTTTGATCCTTCTGATTGACGAGCGTCCCGAGGAGGTGACGGACATGAAGGAGGAGGTTGAGGGCGGCCTGGTGCAGGTGGTCTACTCCACCTTCGACGAAACCGCGGAGCATCACAAGCGGGTAGCGGAGATGTGCATCGAACGGGCGAAGCGCCTGGTGGAGCAGGGCGAGGATGTCATGATCCTGCTGGACTCCATTACCCGGCTGGCGAGAGCCTACAATCTGCTGGGAACACCGTCCGGCAGAACCCTGTCCGGCGGTCTCGATCCGGCAGCCCTGCATATGCCGAAGCGCTTCTTCGGTGCAGCCCGGAACATGCGCGAGGGCGGCAGCCTCACCATTCTGGCCACGGCACTGGTGGAGACCGGCTCCCGTATGGATGATGTCATCTACGAGGAGTTCAAGGGCACCGGCAACATGGAGCTGGTGCTGAACCGTGAGCTCCAGGAGAAGCGGATCTTCCCGGCCATTGACATTCAAAAATCCGGCACCCGGCGGGATGATCTCCTGCTGACCGAGCTGGAGCAGAAGGCCCTGGATATCATTCACAGAGAAACCGCAGATGACAAGAAGGGCGGTGTAGAGGAGGTGCTGAATCTCTTCGAGCGCTCCCAGAACAATACCGAGGTCTGCGAGTTTCTGGTCAACAAACGTCCCTTTACGAGAAAGCCCCAGAGTGCCCAGAGCGGCACAGTGACCGCCGGCGGCAAGAATCTGGTGGTGAAGGTCAATCGAATGGGCGGAAAATCCTGACAAAGCACTTGATTTCTCCCTTCTCTTATGCTATGGTGATACAGATTTGCGGCCGCCGGAGCGGCGGACGTGCAGTGAACACCAAGCGGCCTTGTCCGCGAGCTGGCATGGTTGGAAACCATGCAGAAAGAGGTATACCATGAGAGAGGGAATTCATCCGAAGTACTATCAGGCAACTGTTACCTGCAACTGCGGTAACACATTTGTAACAGGTTCCACAAAGCCTGAGATTCACGTCGAGGTTTGCTCCAAGTGTCATTCATTCTACACTGGTGCACAGAAGTCTGCTTCTGTTAAGGGCCGTATCGATAAGTTCAACAAGAAGTTCGGTCTTCAGTAAAAAGGACTTGTACAAAGGGGGGATCTGCAGTTTGCAGGTTCCCCTTTTTTCCGTAGAGAAAGAGAAATCGGAGCAGACACGAAAGGAAAGCTATGGCAGAAAAGCAGATTTACAGCGGCATCGGCGGTCAGGCCGTCATCGAAGGCATCATGATGAAGAACGGCAGGAATTATTCTGTGGGCGTGCGGAAGCCGGACGGCAGCATCGATGTGAAAAAGGAGGAATACATTTCCCTGACGGAGCGTTATCCCGTCCTGCGGCTGCCGCTGATCCGGGGGGTATTCTCCTTTGCCGATTCCATGGTGCTGGGCATGCGCTGCCTGAGCTACAGCGCCTCCTTCTTTGAGGACGACGAGGATTCTGAGCCGAGTCGCTTCGAGGCATGGCTGGACCGGGTCTTCGGGGAAAAAGTGGAGACGGTACTGAGCTCCGTGGTGATTTTTCTGTCCTTCCTGGCGGCGCTTCTCATCTTTGTGGTGCTGCCCACCTTCCTGCTGAGCTTCCTGAAGCCCTTTGTCGCCTCGGAAACCTTCATTGCATTCCTGGAGGGCCTGCTGCGGGTGCTGATCTTCATCATCTACATCAAGCTCATCTCCCGCACGAAGGACATCGCCCGGACCTTCCAGTATCACGGCGCCGAGCACAAGTGCATCAACTGTGTGGAGCACGGCCTGCCGCTGACCGTGGAAAATGTCATGGCGTCCTCCAAGGAGCACAAGCGCTGCGGCACCAGCTTCATCGTCTATGTGATGATGATTTCCATCCTGCTGTTCATGCTGCTGCGCTTCGATGTGCTGTGGATGAAGCTTCTGTCCCGAATTGTGCTGATTCCCGTGATTGCCGGCGTCAGCTACGAGGTGCTGCGGCTGGTGGGCACCCGGGACAATTTTCTGACCCGCCTGCTGTTCATTCCGGGCATGTGGATGCAGGGACTCACCACCAGCGAGCCGGATCGGGAAGAGGTAGAAGTGGCCATTGCGGCAGTGGAGGCAGTATTTGACTGGAGAGCATTTGAAGAAGAGCATTTTGGAAGAGGATAATGTCTTCGGCGGCAGGATGCCGGCGGAGGGCGCGGTGACCCTGCGGGCGCTGCTGCAGGAGGGCACAGAGCGGCTCCGGGCAGCGGGCATAGAGGAAGCGCGCCTCGATGCGCGGCTTCTGCTGCAGGAGAGCTTCGGTGTGGACGCCGCCCATTTTCTGCTGCAGGAGCGGGAACCGCTGGAAAGCTGGCTGCCGGATCCGGCAGAGCGGCAGGAAAAGCTGCGGCTCTGGCAGGAACGCCTTGCCCGGCGGGAAGACCGGGAGCCGCTGCAGCAGATCCTGGGAGAAACAGAATTTTACGGCCTGCCCTTTCGGGTAACGAAGGATGTGCTCTGTCCCCGGCAGGACACAGAGACCCTTGTGGATAAGGTACTTTCTGAGTACGAAAATGTGGATAAGTCCCGGCGCAGCTTCCTGGATCTCTGCACCGGCAGCGGCTGCATCGGCATTACCCTCAGGAAAATCGCGGGTTTCGGACGGGGCCTCTGTGTGGATATCTCGGCTGCGGCGCTGGCCGTAGCCCGGGAAAATGCCGCACGGAACCTAGTGGCAGATCGGAATCTGGTGTTTCAGCAGTCGGATCTCTTTTCGTCTGTGGGAGAGTATCTTACGGAACAGGGCCTTGCGGGCTTTGACATCATTGTGTCCAATCCGCCCTATATTCGGAGTGAAGAAATTGAGCAGCTGGCGCCGGAGGTGCGGGACCACGAGCCCCGGCTTGCGCTGGACGGGAAAGAGGACGGACTTTATTTTTATCGGAAAATCATCGGCGAGGCAGCGGAGTATCTCCTGCCCGGCGGTGCATTGTATCTGGAAATCGGTTATGATCAGGGAGAAGCGGTACGGGAGCTGCTGACCGCAGCGGGCTTCACCGACATTTCCGTCGAAAAAGACCTGGGCGGCAACGACCGGGTGGCAGCAGGAAGGAGAAAAGCGGGTGTTTGAAAATCTTGAGGATATGCGGCGGCACTATGAGGAGCTCATGAAGTCCCTCACCATGCAGGAAATCGTTTCTGATATCAATAAGTACCGGAAGCTGATCCGGGAGCAGGCGGAGCTGGAGCCCATTTACAAGGCCTATCTTGCCTTCCGGGCAGCGGAGCAGAGCGAGAAGGATGCTCTGGAAATGCTTTCCGGGGAACAGGATCCGGAGCTTCTCCAGATGGCGAAGGAGGAGCTGGCGGAGGCCAAGAGCGAGCAGGAGCGGCTGACACAGGAGCTGCGGCTGCTGCTTTTGCCGAAGGATGAAAATGATGACAAAAACATTATCCTGGAGATCCGGGGCGGCGCCGGCGGTGAGGAGGCGGCCCTCTTTGCGGCCGAGCTCTACCGCATGTATACCAGCTATGCGGAGCGCCGGGGCTGGCGGACCGAGCTGGTGTCCTTCAATGAGACCGGCTTGGGCGGCCTCAAGGAGGTGGTGTTCATCGTGAACGGACAGGGCGCCTATTCCCGCCTCAAGTACGAGGCCGGTGTGCATCGCGTACAGCGGGTGCCGGAAACCGAAAGCGGCGGCCGTATCCATACCTCCACTGCCACGGTGGCCGTAATGCCGGAGTCCGAGGACGTGGATGTGGAGATCAATCCGGCAGACATCCGTATGGAGGTCTTCCGTTCCTCCGGTGCCGGCGGACAGCACATCAACAAGACCTCCTCGGCGGTGCGTCTCATCCATGAGCCCACGGGTATGGTGGCAGAGTGTCAGGAGGAGCGTTCTCAGGTGCAGAACCGGGAGAAGGCCATGCGATTGCTTCGTGCAAGGCTCTATGAAATTGAGTATAATAAGAAGCACGAGCAGGAGGCGCAGGAGAAGCGGGCCCAGCTGGGCAGCGGCGACCGCTCCGAGAAGATCCGTACCTACAATTTCCCGCAGGGGCGTGTGACGGATCACCGGATCAAGCTGACGCTGTACTGTCTGGATCAGATCCTGGGCGGGGATCTGGATCAGGTGATCGATCCGCTGATCCAGGCCTCCCAGGCGGAGAAGCTGGCGCAGCTGGAAAGCGTATAAGCGCTGATACAAACGGCAGAGACCTCGGAGGGCAAAGGGGACAGCGATGACAGAGACAGAAAAGAAAGCCGGAAGAAGAAGCAGAGCAGAGAAGCGGGAGAGAAGGCGGAAGCGTTCTTCTCTCCCGGCGGTGCTGGCTTTTCTTGCGCTGGTGCTGCTTCTGGGCGGTATCGGCGGGGGCATCTATGTGGAGAAATTCATGCCCACCCGACAGCAGGCGGATCTATCGGAATACTTTGATGTGGCCGGCGACAATGTGCAGGTCTATCTCAACGATGAGAAGCAGCGCACAGAGAAGGACTACCTGGTGGTGGGCAGATACCGGGACGGTCATGTCTACCTTCCCTATGAATTCGTGCTGGACAAGCTGAATGAGCGCTTCTACTGGGATGCGGAGCTGACGGCATTTCTCTATGCCATGCCGACGGAGCTGCAGGAAACCCGGGAGGACAGCACTCTCTCTGACGGCAGCGCTGCCTTCCTTTCCGATGGAGACAAGCGTTATCTCAATGTGGACTGGATCGCAGAGCATACGTCCCTCTCCTATCAGCAATATACTGACGGGGAGTACAAGCGGATTTTTCTGTACAATACGAAGAGCGAGGTCACAAAGGCGAAGCTCCGGCGGAAGGAGGCTGTGCGCCTCAGGGGCGGCGTGAAGAGTGAGGTTCTGACCACGCTTCCGGCGGATTCTGAGGTGACCGTCCTGGAGGCCATGGACAAGTGGACCAAGGTGGTGACGCCCGACGGCTTCATCGGCTATCTTCGGAACAGCCGTCTTGCGGAGCGGGAAACGGTGCAGAGAAGCTATGACTATACGGAGCCGGAATA
>CAVELT010000055.1:0-11201 GCA_963616545.1 Dysosmobacter segnis
GCTGCCGGGTTTTTCTATTTCTTATTAATATGTCTCGGGCTCGATCAGTCCGTATGTATTTCCTTTTCTCTTATAAACCACATTTACCTTTCCGGTGTCGCCGTCCTGGAAAACGAAGAAGCTGTGTCCGATCAGCTCCATCTGCAGGCAGGCCTCCTCGGGCGTCATGGGCTTCAGATCAAACTGCTTGGTGCGGAGAATCTGAATCTCCGGCTCAGCCAGTTCCTCCTCTTCCTCAACAAAGGCATCTGTGAAGGGCTGTACACTCTGTTTCCGATCGATCAGCTTCGTGCGGTACTTGCGGATCTGCCGCTCAATGATGTCCTCAACCAGATCAATGGACTGATACATGTCAGCGGTGGCTTCCTCGGCACGAATAACGGTTCCCTTTACCGGGATGGTTACCTCGATCTTCTGGAGATCCTTCTGTGTGGAGAGCGTGACGGTGCAAACGGTTTCCGGCTTGAAGAACTTATCCAGCTTACCGAGCTTCTTGTCGATCATGTGTCTCAGGCCATCGGTTACGTTGATGTTTCTACCAGTGATATTAAACTTCATTAACATCGCTCCCTTCTGTTTGACGGCTCCGCGGAGCTGTCAGATTTGGGAAATGTCTTCGGGAGACATTTCTCTATGTACCTAGTATAGCATGATGCGGAAAAATATTCCATACGAAAAAAGAAAAAAGATGAAAATAAATTTCACAAAAACTTCACAAATCACGAAAACTGCCGACATTTTCATGAATCTATTTGTAAACACTTTATGAACTCCCGGGGTCACGCTTGAATAAGCTTTGCTTTAGTGATAGAATTTACGAGTTATAGCCAAAAGTATAGGAAATTTCAAGATTCAGGATAAAGGAGTAAGCGGACTGATGAATATTTTTGAAAAGGTTTTTGGAACGCATTCGGACAGAGAGCTGAAGATGATCCGGCCGAAGGTGGACAAGATCCTTGCACTTCACGATCAGATGGCAGCCATGTCGGATGAGGAGCTGAAGGCACAGACTCCGAAGTTCAAGGAGCGCCTGGCCAACGGTGAGACACTGGATGCACTTCTGCCGGAGGCCTTTGCCACGGTGCGTGAAGCGGCAAAGCGTGTATTGGGCATGGAGCATTATCCGGTACAGCTCATCGGCGGTATTGTACTGCACCAGGGACGTATTGCAGAGATGCGTACCGGTGAAGGAAAGACCCTGGTATCCACCTGTCCGGCTTACCTGAATGCCCTGGAGGGAAAGGGCGTTCATATCGTTACCGTCAATGACTATCTGGCAAAGCGTGATGCGGAGTGGATGGGTCAGGTGCATGAGTTCCTGGGCCTGAAGGTGGGTGTCGTTCTGAACGAAATGACCACAGAGGAGAGACAGGCTGCCTACAACTGCGACATTACTTATGTGACCAACAACGAGCTGGGCTTCGATTATCTGCGTGACAACATGGCCATTTACAAGAAGCAGCAGGTACTGCGCGGACTGCACTTCTGTATCATCGACGAGGTCGATTCCGTTCTCATCGACGAGGCCAGAACCCCGCTGATCATTTCCGGTCAGTCCGGCAAGTCCACTAAGCTCTATGAGGTCTGCGATGTGCTGGCCAGACAGCTGGTAAAGGGCGAGGAGTCTGCGGAGTTCTCCAAGATCAACGCCATTCTCGGTGAGGAGATCGAAGAGACCGGCGACTTCATCGTGAATGAGAAGGAGAAGACCGTTAACCTGACCCAGGACGGCGTCAAGAAGGTGGAGGAGTTCTTCCATATTGAAAACCTGGCAGATCCGGAGAACCTGGAGATCCAGCACAACATTATCCTGGCACTGCGGGCCAACAACCTGATGCACAGAGACAAGGATTATGTGGTGAAGGATGATGAGGTACTTATCGTCGATGAGTTCACCGGCCGTATCATGCCGGGCCGCCGTTATTCTGACGGCCTCCACCAGGCCATCGAGGCGAAGGAGCATGTGAACGTGCAGCGTGAGTCCAGAACCCTGGCCACCATCACATTCCAGAACTTCTTCAACAAATTTGACAAGAAGTCCGGCATGACCGGTACCGCACAGACCGAGGAGAAGGAATTCCGGAACATCTATTATATGGATGTTATCTGTATCCCCACCAACCGTCCGGTACAGCGTATTGACCTGGATGATGCGGTATACAAGACCAAGAAGGAGAAGTTCAAGGCCGTCGTGGATGAGATCGAGAAGATCCACAACACCGGCGCCCCCGTACTGGTGGGCACCATCGCCATCGAGACTTCGGAAATGCTTTCGGCCATGCTGAAGAAGCGGGGCATCAAGCACAGCGTCCTCAACGCAAAGTTCCATGAGAAGGAGGCGGCAATCGTTGCCGAGGCCGGTGTACACGGTGCAGTGACCATCGCCACCAACATGGCAGGACGTGGTACCGATATCAAGCTGGATGAGGAGGCAAGAGCTGCCGGCGGTCTGCACATCATCGGTACGGAGCGTCATGAGTCCAGACGAATCGACAACCAGCTCCGCGGCCGTTCCGGCCGTCAGGGAGATCAGGGTCAGTCCCAGTTCTTCATTTCTTTGGAGGACGATCTGATGCGTCTCTTCGGTTCCGAGAAGCTGATGGGCATGTTTGAGGCCCTGGGCGTACCGGAGGGAGAGCAGATCCACCACAAGATGCTCTCCAGAGCCATTGAAAAGGCCCAGGAGAAGATCGAGCTCAACAACTACGGCATTCGTGAGAACCTGCTGAAGTATGATGAGGTGAACAACGAGCAGCGTGACGTGATCTATGCAGAGCGTGAGAAGGTGCTGGAGGGCGACAACATGCGCCCCATGATCATCCAGTTCATTACGGATATCGTGGACAACGCCGTGGATGCCAATGTGGCAGAGGACCAGACCGCCAAGGATTGGGATCTCAGCGGTCTCAACGACACGCTTATGAACATCATTCCGCTGCCGAAGCTGCAGCTCACTGAGGAGCAGTACGAGAGCATGCGGAAGAATGAGTTCAAGCAGATGCTGAAGGAGCAGGCAATCCGTCTCTATGAGCAGAAGGAGGCAGAGTTCCAGAATCCGGAGCAGATGCGTGAGGCAGAGCGTGTGATCCTGCTGAAGGTGATCGACCAGAAGTGGATGAGCCACATCGACGATATGGATATCCTGCGGGACGGCATCGGTCTGCAGGCCTACGGACAGAAGGATCCGCTGGTGGAGTACAAGATCACCGGCTATGAGATGTTCGAGGATATGACCAGAGCCATCCGTGAGGAGGCGGTACGCATCCTCTACAGCCTGAAGATCGAGCAGAAGGTGGAGAGAGAGCAGGTGGCGAAGCCCACCGGCACCAACCGCGAGGAGAGCAGCAGCCGTACACCGAAGCGCCGTGAGGTGCGGAAGATCTATCCGAACGATCCGTGTCCCTGCGGCTCCGGCAAGAAGTTCAAGAACTGCCACGGCCGTGAGGTCTATGAGCAGATGCTGCAGCAGGCTTCGGCCAACCGGGCAGCAGAGGGCAATGACGGCACTGCCTCGGTCTGATGAAGGAAGGGGAGTAAGGCATGATTGAGTTTGATCAGTTTAAGTATGAGCTGGGCACCAAGAAGGAGCCTCTGGCGCATTTAGGGGCGTCGCTGGATCTGGAAAACAAGAAGAAGCGCATCGTAGAGCTGGACCGTATGATGGAGGAGCCGGATTTCTGGACGGATCCGGAGAAGGCCAACCGTCTGTCCACAGAGGACAAGCATCTGAAGGACGATGTGAAGGGCTATGAGAACCTGCAGCAGACCTATGAGGACATCGAGGCGCTGATCGAGATGGGAAATGAAGAGGATGACGCAGACGTGATCCCGGAGATCCGGGAGATGCTGGATGAATTCTCCGAGAAGCTGGAGAGCATGAGCACCCGGCTTCTCCTCTCCGGTGAGTATGACCAGATGAATGCTATCCTTCGTCTCAATGCCGGTGCCGGCGGTACCGAGTCCAACGACTGGGCGGGTATGCTGTACCGTATGTATACACGCTGGGCAGAGCGCCACGGCTTCACGGTGAAGGTGCTGGATTACCTGGAGGGCGATGAGGCCGGCATTAAGTCGGTGACCATCGAGGTGGACGGTGAGTATGCCTACGGCTATCTTCGCTCCGAGTCGGGTATTCATCGTCTGGTCCGGATTTCTCCCTTCAATGCCCAGGGAAAGCGGCAGACCTCCTTTGTGTCCTGCGACGTCATGCCGGATATCGAGACCGATATTGACATTGAGGTACGGGATGATGAGATCAAGATGGAGGTATTCCGTTCCTCCGGTGCCGGCGGACAGCACATCAACAAGACCTCTTCGGCAGTACGACTGATCCATATTCCCACCGGTATCGTGGTGGCCTGCCAGGAGGAGCGTTCCCAGGTGCAGAACCGTGCGAAGGCCATGCAGATGCTGAAGGCCAAGCTCTATCTGAAGGAAAAGGCAGAGCAGGAGGCCATGCTGGCCGGCATTCGCGGTGAGGTGAAGGAAAACGGCTGGGGCTCCCAGATCCGTTCCTATGTGCTGCAGCCCTACCGTATGGTGAAGGATCTTCGCTCCGGCGAGGAAACCGGCAACACGGATGCGGTACTGGACGGCGACATTGACCGCTTCATCACCGGATATCTGAAGTGGATGCAGCTGGGATGTCCGGATCGCAAGGTTCAGGGCGGCGAGTAAGCAGCTTTGGAAAACGGCTTTGAGGAAAACAGAATGACAGGGGAATCGGATTATTACGTTGTGAGAACCAATGCCCTTCCGGAGGTGCTTCGGAAGGTGGTGGAGGTAAAGCGCCTGCTGGAGGAAAAGGCAAACATGAGCATCCAGGAGGCTGCGGAGACGGCGGGCATTTCCCGCTCCTCCTACTATAAATATAAGGATGACATTTTTCCGTTTTACGACAGTTCCAAGGGAAAAACAGTGACCCTTGTGGTGCAGATGATCGATGAGCTGGGCTTCATTTCCAAAATCTGCTCCAGAATTTCCGAATACAGAGCCAATATTCTGACCATTCACCAGTCCATTCCGGTGAACGGCATTGCCACCCTCACGATTTCCGTGGAGGTGCGCAGTGACACGCGGAATATTACGGATATGATCCATGAAATTGAAATGATGGATAAGGTACAGTATGTGAAGATCCTGGCGCAGGAAAGTACGCCGGGCTGAGCAACGCAAAAGGGAGGGCGCGAATGAAGGTAGCAATTATGGGTTACGGAACCATCGGTTCCGGTGTGGCTGAGGTGCTGCGGATCAATCAGGATCAGATCGAGCGGAAGGTCGGCGAGAAGATTGAGCTGAAGTATGTGCTGGATCTCAGGGATGAGCTTCCGGAGAATAATGACAAGCTGATCCATGACTTCTCTGTGATCGAGAACGATCCGGAGGTGGAGCTGGTGGTGGAGACCATGGGCGGCATTCATCCTGCCTATGAGTTCATCAAGGCCAGCCTGGAAAAGAACAAGCACGTGGTGACCTCCAACAAGGCAGTGGTGGACGCCTGCGGCTCCAAGCTCATCAGCATTGCGAAGGAGCACAACGTTAACTTCTATTTCGAGGCCTCTGTCGGCGGCGGCATCCCGGTGATCCGTACCATTCATCACAATTATGCCGGTGAGAATCTGACAGAGATCACGGGCATCCTGAACGGCACCACCAACTTTATCCTGACGGAAATGCGGGAAAGCGGTGCAGATTTCGCGGATACCCTGAAGGAGGCACAGCGTCTGGGCTATGCAGAGCGGGATCCGTCGGCGGATATTGACGGCTTCGATACCTCCCGGAAGACCGCCATTCTCCTGTCCATGGCTTCCGGTAAGCGCTGCAAGCACGAGGACATTTATACCGAGGGCATCCGGAACATCTCCGCGATGGACATCTCCTATGCTTCTGCGCTGGGCCTGAACATTCGGCTTCTGGGTTCGGTACAGGTGCTGGAGGACAAGTACTTTGCCTATGTGGCGCCCATCATGATCGACAAGAAGGATCCCCTGTATCCGGTGGACGGCGTGTTTAACGGCATCCGCATTGTCGGAAACTGCCTGGGCACCACGATGCTCTACGGCATGGGCGCCGGCAAGCTCCCGACGGCTTCCGCCGTGGTTTCCGACATGATCGCAGCGGTGCGTCACAGAGATGAGTACCAGGGCATCGGCTGGTCTGAGGAGATGATCCAGATCGAGCCCATGGGCAGCAATGCCTTCCGCTATCTGGTACGGGTAGAGGGAACACCGGACAGTCTGGAGGCGGCAATTCGCAGCAGCTTCCTGAATGAGGACAGCGCATTCAAGCCGATTCAGCTGAATGACCGCACCGATGAGTTTGCTTTCATCAGCGATGTGATGGCAGAGACGGATTTCCGTGAGAATATGCAGAGCTTTGAGGCAGAGACCGGCAGACGGATCTTCCACACCATCAGAGCGAAGCTGGGATAACAACAAGAGTGAAGCCGGTTCGATTCTCCATGGATCGGGTCGGCTTTTTGCTGGGAGAGAATATGCTATTTGAGAGTCATGCGGCGGAGGAAACCTTCGCCTTCGGTGAGAAGCTGGGACGTGCCGCAAAGCCCGGAGAAATCTACTGTCTGGAAGGAGATCTGGGCGTGGGAAAAACCGTATTCACCCAGGGCTTTGCCAAAGGGCTGGGGGTGGAGGACTATGTCAATTCTCCTACATTCAACATTGTAAAGGAATACGACGGACGTCTGAAGCTGTATCACTTTGATGTATATCGCATCGGAGATCCCTCTGAAATGGACGAAATCGGTTATGAAGAGTATTTCTTCGGCCAGGGCGTCTGTATCGTAGAGTGGCCCTCGCAGATCCCGGAGCTGATTCCGCCGGAGGCGCGTTGGGTGCGGATCGAGAAGGACCTGAACCGGGGCTTTGATTATCGAAAAATTACCGTAGAGGAAGGAAAGGAAGGCAGTGCATGCTGACATTGGGAATAGATTCATCCGGAAAGACAGCCTCCGCGGCACTGGTGGAGAACGGCGTGGTGCTGGGAGAGTACAGCGTCAATATCGGTCTGACCCATTCACAGACGCTGCTGCCGATGGCGGCGGCGCTTTTTGAACAGACGGGAAGAACGCCGGCAGAGCTGAACCTGATCGCGGTCAGTGCCGGTCCAGGCTCCTTCACCGGGCTCCGTATCGGCGCCGCCACGGCCAAGGGACTGGCGCTGGCCCATCATATCCCGATGGCGGCGGTCAGTACCCTGGAGGGACTGGCCTATAACCTTTCCTCCTGCGAGGACTGGATTCACCCCATCATGGATGCCAGAAGGCAGCAGGTCTATACAGCAGCGTATCGGAAAGGTCAGCTTTTCGGAGAAGAGGAAGCCATTTCCGTAGAGGCGCTCTGTGCACGGATCAATACCCAGCCGGGCCGCCACGTCTTTCTCGGCGATGCAGTGCCGGTATATCGCGCATATCTGGAGGCGCATCTGACCGTGGACCATGCCTATGCGCAGCCCATGAACCTTCTGCAGCGGGCCGCCAGCATTGCCTGCCTGGGCGAGGCGATGCTGGCACGAGGCGAAACCTGCGTCTCCGGTGATCTGGAGCTTCGCTATGTGCGGAAGCCGCAGGCGGAGCGGGAGAGAGAGCAGCAGGGACTGCGGGACTTTGAGCTGGTGCATCAGGAGGGCGCAGAGAGGACGAAGGACAAGCTGGCTGCCCGGAACTATGTGATCGGCAGCGGCAGCGGCTACGAGAACGAAGCCGAGGAGAGCCAATGACGCCGCGGGAGATGGAAACGGCGGACCTCGCCGACATTATCCAAATGGAAAGAAGCGCCTTCGGGAAAATGGCGTGGCGCAGTACGGATTTTGAACGGGCCATCGCCAGTGAATATGACCATCCGCTGGTGCTGCGGAGCCTGCAGGCCGGCAGCGAACGGACAGTGGCCTATGCGGTGCTGCGGATCCTCGGTCCGGAGGCGGAGATCGAAAATATCTGCGTGGCGGAGGACCGGCGGGGTCAGGGTCTGGGTGAGGCGCTGATGGACGCCATGCTGGAGCGGGCCCGGACCTGCGGTGCCGCGAAGGTTTATCTCGAGGTGCGGAGCCGGAATCTGCCGGCCCGGCGGCTGTACGGGAAAAAGGGCTTCGTGCAGGAATACATAAGAAAGAGCTACTACGAGGCGCCGGAGGATGATGCGATCATCATGGCACTGACGCTGAGGTAGATAAACGAAAAGGAAGAAATTATGCTGGATGTTTGTTTGCTGGGCACCGGCGGCATGATGCCCCTGCCCAATCGCTGGCTTACGAGCCTCATGCTGCGCTGCAGCGGCAGCAACGTGCTGATCGACTGCGGCGAGGGAACCCAGATCGCCATGAAGGAGAAGGGCTGGTCCCCGAACCCCATTGACGTGATGTGCTTTACCCACTACCATGCGGACCATATTTCCGGGCTGCCCGGCATGCTCCTTAATATGGGAAATTCCGAGCGTACGGCACCGCTGCATATGGTGGGGCCAAAGGGGCTGCGACGGGTGGTGGAGGGCCTTCGGGTCATTGCACCGGAGCTGCCCTTTGAGATCGTCTATCATGAGGTGACGGAAACGCAGCAGACTCTGTCCTTCGGACCCTTTCAGATCGATGCCTTTCGGGTAAATCACCGGGTGACCTGTTATGGCTACCGGGTTTCCATTCAGCGGCTGGGCCGCTTCGATGCGGAGCGCGCAAAGGCCCAGGGCGTACCGCTTCGCTGCTGGAATCGTCTGCAGCACGGCGAAAGCATGGAGGTAGACGGTATCCTGTATACACCGGATATGGTCATGGGAGAGGCCAGAAAGGGCCTGTCGGTCTGCTACTGCACGGATACCCGTCCGGTTCCCGCCATTGAAGAGATGGCAAGGGATGCGGATCTCTTTATCTGTGAGGGGATGTACGGAGAAGCGGAGAAGCAGGACAATGCCCGTCGCTACAAGCACATGATGATGCGGGAGGCGGCGGAGATCGGCCGGAAGGCACAGCCGAAGGAAATGTGGTTCACGCATTACTCTCCTTCGGAGATGCGGCCGGATCAGTACCGGGAGGAGATCCGGAAGATCTTCCCGGTGAAGTTTGCCAGGGACGGCTGGAGCCGGGATCTTTGCTTCCGGGACGAAGAGGAAAGCGGCGAAGCAGCAGAGGAGAAGGCATGAAGGACTGCAGAATACTCGCAATAGAAACCAGCTGCGATGAGACGGCAGCAGCGGTGGTACAGAACGGACGGGAGGTCTTGTCCAATGTCATTTCCTCCCAGATCGCGATCCATACGGAATACGGCGGGGTGGTGCCGGAGATTGCCTCCCGCAAGCATCTGGAGAAAATCGATGAGGTGATTTCACTGGCGCTTTCCGAGGCCGGGACGGATTTTGACGGCATCGACGTCATTGCTGTGACCTACGGACCGGGTCTCGTGGGCGCACTGCTGGTGGGCGTGGCGGAGGCCAAAGCCCTGAGCTATGCCCTGCAGAAGCCTCTGGTGGGGGTTCATCACATCGAAGGGCACATTTCTGCCAACTATGTGGAGAATCCGGACCTGAAGCCGCCATTTGCCTGTCTCGTGGTGTCCGGCGGGCATACGCATCTTGTGCTGGTGAAGGACTACGGTGAATTCGAAATCATCGGCCGCACCAGGGATGATGCAGCCGGTGAGGCCTTTGACAAGGTGGCCAGAGCAGTGGGACTGGGCTATCCGGGCGGCCCCAAGGTGGATAAGGCCAGCCGCGGCGGCGATCCCCATGCCATCGCCTTCCCCCGGGGAGAGGTGGCCGGCAGCCCCTACGACTTCACCTTTTCCGGCATTAAGTCTGCGGTGCTGAATCATATCAACAAGGCGCAGATGAAGGGAGAGGAAATCCATGTGGCGGACCTCTGTGCGTCCTTCCAGGAGGCGGTGGTGGATTCCCTCGCCTCCCGGGCGCTGCGGCTCTGTCAGGAGCGCGGTATCGATAAGCTGGCCATCGCCGGCGGTGTGGCCTCCAATACGCAGCTCAGGACCCGGCTCGAGACGGAATGTGCGGCCCGGCATATCCGCTTTTTCCGCCCCAGCCCCGTGCTGTGTACCGACAATGCGGCCATGATCGGCTGTGCGGCCTATTATGAGTACCTCAAGGGCAATGTCAGCGGACTGGATCTGAATGCCTGTCCGAATCTGCCCCTGGGCAAGCGCTGAAGAAAAGAGGAGACGCTGTGTTTCAGGAAAGAAGGGTTTACGGCATCGTGCTGGCGGCCGGCAGCGGCAGCCGCATGCAGGCCAAGGTGAAAAAGCAGTTTATGGAGCTGGACGGAGAGCCGCTGTTTCTCCACAGCTTCCGGGCCTTCTGCCGCCATCCTCTGGTGGACCGGGCGGTGCTGGTGACGGGCCATGAGGACATTCCCTACATGGCGGAGCTGCTTTCTTCCCGGGGCGCAGACTGCCGGGAGAAGCTGCTGGATATTGTATCCGGCGGGAAGGAGCGCTATCATTCCGTCTGGAGGGGCCTGCAGCGCATTGCGGCAGAGGAGGCCCGCATTGCGGAGGAGGATAATGTCTTCGCTTCGACAGAATCGGCCCCGCCCTTGGTGCTGATCCACGACGGTGCCCGGCCTCTGCTGACGGCGGAGCTGCTGACAGCCGCCGTAGAGGCGGCAGCAGAATACCATGCGGCGGTGCTGGGCATGCCGGTGAAGGACACCATTAAGCTGCTGGATGCAGAGAACTTTGTCAGCGAGACGCCCGACCGAAAGCGGCTCTGGCTCATGCAGACACCCCAGAGCTTTGATTTTTCACTGGTTTACGGTGCCTATCAGAGGCTGATGACGACAGAGGCGGCAGGCGAGCCGCTGCCGCCGATTACAGACGATGCCATGGTGGTGGAATCCTTCGGCAGCAGCCGGATCAAGATCATTCCGGGAAGCTACGAGAACATCAAAGTGACGACGCCGGAGGATCTGCCCATGGCGGCGCTTTTTCTGCGAAAGTACTGGAAAACAGAAGAAATCAGAGAAAGTGAAATAGAATAGAAGCAAGTCTATGCGGCCGATAGTGCTGCATAGACTTTTTCTATGCGATGCATGCCTATATAAGTATTTTACCTATGACCATGCTTGTATTAAACTACGTACAGAGCTTAAGAAAAGGCTATACACAGGTCTTATTTACATAAGGAGGTAAATTATGGTCAAGCTGCATAACGGCGGTGTTTATCTGGTGAACGGCACAGAGCTGGTAC
>CAVELT010000056.1:0-4430 GCA_963616545.1 Dysosmobacter segnis
AGAAGCCATTGCAGAGAAGATCAGAAAGGCGTAAAGAAAAAATAAGGGGGAGATCATGGCGAAAATTGCATTGGTGAGTGTCACCTTGAATGCGGTGAATCCGATGACCGAATATTTCCGGCAGCGGGATCCGGACACGGAGATCCGCAATTATCTGGACAGCTATCTGCTGGAGAAGGTGAAGAGGGAGGGCGGCATCAACGACAGCTCCATGCGCAGAATGTTTGATATGCTCGCAACGGCATGTCATGACGGCGCGGATGCGGTGCTTCTGACCTGCACCGTTTTCTCCCCCTATGCGGAGCAGTTCTCACGGCTGCTTTCGAAGCCAGTGGTATGTCCGGACAAGGCCATGCTGACAGAGGTGGCTGCACAGCCCGGAAAAACTGCGATTCTATGCACCTTTACCGGTACGGTGGAGACCACAAGAAATCTGTATTATGCCTGCTGTCGGAGTCTGGGACAGGAGGAGGCTGTGGATATGATTGTTTTGCCGGAGGCCTACGAGGCTGCGGCAAAGGGCGACTTTGCAAAGCATGATGCCGTGATCAGGGAAAAGGCGGAGGCGCTGGATGCGCAGTATGAGAAGATCGTGCTGGCGCAGATTTCCATGGCGCATGTGAAGAAGCAGATCCATACGTCTCATGCAAGGATCTACACGAGCCCGGACAGTGCATATACCGCAATTCAGAAGTGCCTGGGGACTGTTTAATACAGCAACAGCATTGCAGTGCAATGTGCGGATGCAGAGGGAGACTTACGGTACAGTCTCCCTCCTTTTGAGTATAGAAGAAAGGACCAAAAACATGAACAGTTTGAAGCAGGAAATCATTGAAACAGGAAGATGGATCATGGCGAAAAATCTGACCTGGGGAACCTCCGGAAACATCAGCGCCAGCGACGGAGAGCATGTGTATATCACGGCCAGCGGCACTGTGATGGGAAATCTGCGGGAAGAAGACATTATCCGCTGCGATCTCGAGGGGAGGATTCTGGAGGGTGACAAAAAGCCGTCCAAGGAGACGCAGATGCATCTCGAGGTCTATCGCAAGTGCCCGGAGGTGCGGGCCGTGGTGCATACCTCTCCCTTCTATTCTACGTTCTGTGCCTGCATGAAGCTGCCGGTGAAGACGAATCTCTTCATTGAATCCATGTACTACGGCGAAAATATGCAGCGCATTCCCTATTTCCATGCGGGGAGCCGGGAGCTAGCCGAGGCGGTGAAGGCGGTTTGCGACAAAGCGCATGTGATTCTCATGGAGCACCACGGTGTGCTGGTCTACGACACAAAGCTGTCAGAGTGCCGCAGCGGCCTCGAGGTGACGGAGAACATCTGCAGGATGAATATTCTGGCGAGCAGCGGAAATCTGCCGCTGGAAGAGGTGGCACCGGAGACCGTGAAGGATTTTCTGGAGGGCGGTTATTTTAAGGCAAGGAGGAAGTGATATGGAAAAGATCCACTTTGGCGTTGTGGCGGATGATTTTACGGGCGCGTCGGATGCGGCCTCCTTCCTGGTGAAGGCCGGGGTGCCCACAGTGCTGTTTAACGGCATTCCCGCAGGACTTCCGGCACTTTCCGGGGAGATCCGGGCGGTGGTGATCGCACTGAAGACCCGCACCATGGCGCGGGATCTGGCGGTATCCGAGAGCCTCGCAGCCTTCCGGAAGCTGAAGGAAATGGGCGCGGTGCAGCTGTATCTCAAGTACTGCTCCACCTTCGACTCCACCAGTGAAGGAAACATCGGGCCGGTGGCGGATGCGGTGCTGAAGACCTGGCAGATTCCGTACACGGTGCTCTGCCCGTCGCTGCCGGTGAACGGCCGCACGGTGAAAAACGGTATACTGTATGTAAACGGTGTCCCCCTGTCGGAGAGCCCCATGCGCTACCATCCCCTGACCCCTATGCGGGAGTCGAGTCTTGTGAAGCTGATGGAAATGCAGTCGGCCTTTCCTGCCCGGCTGGTGGGAAGGGAAGGGCTGTCCGCGGCAGAGAGCGAGGCCGTGAAAACACCCTGCTATCTGATTCCGGACTATGAAACGGATGCGGACGGCGACCGGATTGCGGCACAGTTCGGGGCGCTTCCCTTCCTGACGGGCGGCTCCGGTCTGATCGGTGCTCTGGGACGCCGGTACGTGCGGCTGCAGAAGGAAAATGCAGCGGGCACTGCGGACAGGGCACTGGTTCTCGCCGGCAGCTGTTCGGCGATGACGCTGAAACAGATCGAGGATTATACCGAGCGGGGGGCGGCTTCTTATCGGCTGCGGCCCGATGCGCTGCTCGACGGAAGCCAGACGACAGAGACCGTATTCGAATGGATCCGGAAGCAGGAGAGCGGCTGTCTTGTTTACAGCTCGGCAGCACCGGAGGACCTTGAAAAGAGTCAGAAGCTCGGCCGGGAGCGGGTAGCGGCCAAGATCGAGGAAACCCTGGCCGGTCTCGCGCAGATGGCGGCAGAGCAGGGCTGGACCCGCATTATCGTGGCGGGCGGCGAAACCTCCGGTGCGGTGACGCAGGCGCTGGGTTATCAATCCTTCCGGATCGGCGAAAGCGTGGCACCGGGCGTTCCCGTTATGACCCCGCTCGGAAATCCTTCCCTTCGTCTTGTGCTGAAGTCCGGCAATTTCGGAAAAGAGGACTTTTTCGCTCGGGCCGTGGAGATGACAAAGGAAATGCTGATTTAATCAGCATTTCCTTTGCAGCCTCCGGCGGATCGCACGGATTTGCAAAGGAATTTGCTGCTTCGCAGCGCAAATCCGGCGTGGGAAACGCTTTCATCAGCGTTTCCCAAAAAAGACGTAAATTTTTTCGGCAGCTATTGACAAATGAGATGGCGGTCTCTATAATCCGTATAAACCTACAAGAGAAGTTGGTAATTCGATGGACGCTGTTTTCGTTCCTCGGGCTTGCCGCCGATCCCATGCAGGCGAAGAGGTAATGAGTAAAGCATATGTATCCATTAGGAGGTAGCTGTTATGAGTAAGATCTATACATCCGCAGACCAGTTGATCGGAAAGACACCGCTGCTTGAGCTGGTGCACATTGAGAAGGCCGAGGGTCTGGAAGCAAAGGTTCTGGGCAAGCTGGAGTATTTTAACCCGGCCGGCAGCGTAAAGGACCGTATTGCCAAGGCCATGATCGACGATGCAGAGCAGAAGGGACTGCTGAAGGAGGGCTCCGTGATCATTGAGCCGACCTCCGGCAATACCGGTATCGGACTGGCTTCCGTGGCAGCTGCCAGAGGCTACCGCATCATCATCGTAATGCCGGAGACCATGAGTGTGGAGCGCCGCCAGATCATGAAGGCCTACGGCGCAGAGCTGGTGCTGACCGAGGGGGCAAAGGGCATGAAGGGTGCCATTGCCAAGGCGGATGAGCTGGCAAAGGAGATCCCCAACAGCTTCATTCCCGGCCAGTTCGTGAACCCGGCCAACCCGGCAGTGCACAAGGCAACGACAGGTCCGGAGATCTGGGAGGACACAGACGGCAAGGTGGATATCTTCGTGGCAGGTGTCGGCACCGGCGGAACCGTGACCGGCGTGGGCAGCTATCTGAAGGAGCAGAATCCCAACGTGAAGGTAGTGGCAGTGGAGCCGGCAACGTCTCCGGTACTCAGCAAGGGAACCGCCGGCAGCCACAAGATCCAGGGTATCGGTGCCGGATTCGTGCCGGATGTACTGGATACCAAGGTGTATGACGAGGTCATCGCGGTTGAGAATGACGATGCCTTTGCCGCCGGCAAGCTGATCGGCAAGAAGGAGGGCGTTCTCGTGGGCATTTCCTCCGGTGCTGCCGTATGGGCTGCCATTGAGCTCGCAAAGCGGCCGGAGAACAAGGGCAAGACCATCGTGGCGCTCCTTCCGGATACCGGCGATCGCTATCTTTCCACACCGCTGTTTGCAGACTGATAAAAAATCGCGTATACTGAGGCGGTGAAAAAATAGGGAAAAACCGGAAAACGCTGGGAGGAAGAATTCATGAGCATAGAGAAGCAGACACTGGAGGACCTGATCGGGGATGATACCCGCCTGTTGTTCGGCGAGGACATCCCGAGAGAATACCTGAGTGACGCATTGGGAAGACGCAAGGGAACCGCAGAGGCCCTGGTGTTTCCCCTGTCGGCCAGGGAGGTCAGCGGTGTGCTGAAGTATGCGCATGCCGAGCGGATTCCGGTTACACCCCGCGGTGCCGGCACCAATCTGGTGGGCTCCACGGTACCTGTCCAGGGCGGCATTATCCTGGATCTTTCCCGGATGAATCGCGTGCTGGAGCTGGATGAG
This sequence comes from Dysosmobacter segnis, assembly GCA_963616545.1. Classification (GTDB taxonomy): domain Bacteria; phylum Bacillota; class Clostridia; order Lachnospirales; family Lachnospiraceae; genus Oribacterium. Next base: position 4,279 of record CAVELT010000056.1, read on the forward strand.
GATACCATGACGCTGACCGTGGAGCCCGGCATCCTGCTGCAGGATGTGCAGGCCTATGTGGAAGCGCGGGGCTTCTTCTATCCGCCGGATCCGGGCGAAAAGGCCTCCAGCATCGGCGGCAACATCAGCACCAATGCCGGCGGCATGCGGGC
>CAVELT010000056.1:4944-13554 GCA_963616545.1 Dysosmobacter segnis
GCGCTGGTGAAGGCCGTGGAGGCGGTTTCGGAGCAGGAGCCGGTGGACATCGTGGTGCCCATCAGCCATACGGTGGACTTCATCCGCTTTATCAACGAGCTGGAGGAGAAGAGCGGTATGCAGATGGTCAGCTTCGGACACGCCGGAGACGGCAATGTGCACCTTTGTGTGGTGAGGGGCGACCGCGACGAGGAGACCTGGCAGAGGGAGCTGCATGAGAATATGGATGCAGCCTACGGAGAAGCCTACCGCCTGGGCGGTGTGGCCTCCGGCGAGCACGGCATCGGTCTCGGCAAGCGGCGTTATTTCCTGCGGGAAACAGCGGCGGAAAATCTCGCGGTGATGAACAGCATCAAGGATGCACTGGATCCCCTGCATATCCTGAATGATCAGAAGTCTTATATTCGGGGAAAAGAATAAGGTAAACAGTGAAAAAGGCACAGAGTCAATTTGCGGCTCTGTGCCTTTTTCTGATGAAGAATTCCCCGATATCACAGTAATATTTCACAAAAACTCCCACTGAAAATTTGTACTTATGGCGAAAATAACAAGGAAATCCGGAATTTGCTTGCTTTTATTGTGAAAAAGCCATATGATAGATGCATAAGAACTGGAAACGTTTCCAGAAAAGAACGGGAGGATTAGAAAATGAAGAAAAAATTAGTGGCAATGACCATGGCATGTACACTGGCCGTTACTGCACTGAGCGGCTGCGGCAGTTCATCCGGCGGGGGAAGCACCGCAGCAGATACCAAGACAGACAGCACTGCGGCAGAGGGCTCTGTGTATTATCTGAACTTCAAGCCGGAGCAGGATGAGCAGTGGCAGACACTGGCCAAGGCGTATACCGAGGAGACCGGGGTACCGGTAACCGTTGTTACAGCGGCATCCGGAAACTATGAAACAACGCTGATGAGCGAGATGGGCAAGAGCGGTGCGCCGACCCTGTTCCAGGTCAACGGCCCTGTCGGACTGGCCAACTGGAAGGATTCCTGCTACGATCTGGCAGACTCTGATATTTATAAGCAGCTGACCAGCGATGCTTATGCCTTAAAGGAGGGCGACACGGTATACGGCATTGCCTATGTCATCGAGTCCTACGGACTGATCGTGAATAAGACCCTGCTGCAGAAGGCAGGCTATACCATCGATGACATTCAGTCCTTTGATGATCTGAAGAAGGTGGCGGAGGACATCACCGCCAGATCCTCTGAGCTCGGATTTGCAGCATTTACCTCAGCCGGTATGGACGGCTCCTCCGACTGGAGATTCAAGACCCACCTGGCCAACCTGCCGATCTACTTCGAGTATCAGGCAGACGGCATTGACAGCACAGCGGCAATCAAGGGAACCTACCTGGACAATTACCGCAACATCTGGGATCTGTACATCAACAACAGCACCTGTGATCCGACAGAGCTTTCTGCCAAGACGGGTGATGACTCCAGAAATGAGTTCCTGGCCGGAGAGGCAGTCTTTTTCCAGAACGGTTCCTGGGAGTACAGCAATCTGACTGCTGACGGTGCATACACGGATGATGATCTCGCTATGATCCCGATCTACATCGGTGTCGGAGACGAGGCAAATCAGGGTCTGTGCACCGGTACAGAGAACTACTGGTGTGTCAACAACCAGGCCGACGAGGCAGACATTCAGGCGACGCTTGATTTTATTGACTGGTGTGTGACCTCTGAGCTGGGAACCAAGACCATGGCAGAGGATATGGGATTTGTCATTCCGTTCAAGGGTGCACAGGAATCACAGAACCTCTTTGTAAAGCAGGATGCAGAATACACAGCAGCGGGCAAGACACCGGTATCCTGGAACTTCACCACGATGCCGTCCGAAGAGTGGAAGAACGGCGTGGGCCAGGCACTTACCGCTTATGCAGCAGATGCGACCGATGCAAACTGGGACGGCGTTGTATCCGCATTCGTAGACGGATGGGCAACAGAATACCAGCTGGCCAACGGACAGTAAAAAAGGGAATTGTTCAGCAGCACATGAAAAGGGGGCGGGCAAGTGACTTGCCCGCTCCCCTTTTCTGCCATGGGAGCATAAGTTTATTTGCAACCGGAAAGGGAGAGGTTTTATGGAAAAAGCAATTAAGCGGTATTCGCCGATCTTCGTACTGCCCACATTGCTGGCGTTTACGATTGGCTTTATCATTCCGTTTGTCCAGGGACTGTATCTGTCCTTCTGTCAGTTTACAACCGTCAACAATGCATCATGGACCGGATTTTCCAACTATCAGAGAGCCTTTGCAGACAGCTCTTTTCTTGCATCCTTTAAATTCACCGTCATGTTTGCGGTGGCCTCCATTGTGCTGATCAATGTGATCGCATTTGGATTGGCGCTGCTGCTGACGCGGAAGCTGAAGGGCACCAATGTATTCCGTACCATCTTTTTCATGCCGAATCTGATCGGCGGCATTGTGCTGGGCTATATCTGGCAGATTCTGATCAACTGTATTCTGTCCATCGTGGGACAGCCGCTTCTGGCACTGAACAGCAGCGCCGGATACTGGGGACTGATCATTCTGATGTGCTGGCAGCAAATCGGTTATATGATGATCATCTATATTGCGGGTCTTCAGAATGTATCCGATGATCTCATTGAGGCGGCAGCCATCGACGGTGCGACGCCCTGGGAGACCTTATGGAAGGTGAAGCTGCCTATGGTCATGCCGTCGGTCACCATCTGCGTATTTCTGACACTGACCAATTCGTTTAAGCTCTTTGACCAGAACCTGGCGCTGACGGGCGGTGATCCGAACCACACGACAGAGATGCTGGCGCTGAATATTTATCAGACGTTCTATGCAAGGGCCGGTGCCCAGTGGAAGGGTCTCGGACAGGCCAAGGCGGTGCTGTTCTGCCTGCTGGTCATCGTCATTTCCATGATTCAGTTGAAAGCGACACGTTCAAAGGAGGTTCAGCAGTAAGATGGGAAAAGCAAAAAAAACGGCGGACAGAATATGGACGGCAGTTCTCACAATTCTGGCGCTTCTCTATGTATATCCGATCCTCATGATCTTTTTTAACTCACTGAAGAAGGAAACGAGCATTACGACAGCAGGGGCCTTCACGCTGCCGACAGCCGACGGCTTTGCAGGACTGGAAAACTATGTCAATGCCATTGCCTCCAAGGGCTTTTTGCAGAGCCTGGGCTACAGCCTTGTGATTACCCTTACCTCGGTTGCGGCCATTCTGATCTGCTGTTCCATGTGTGCCTGGTACATCACAAGAGTGAAGGGCGCGATTTCGCAGGGACTTTATTTTCTGTTTGTGTTTTCTATGGTCGTGCCGTTTCAGATGGTAATGTTTACCCTTTCCCAGACAGCAGACCGCCTGAAGCTCAATACCCCCTGGAATATCTGGGTGATTTATCTGGGCTTCGGCGCCGGTCTTGCGGTGTTCATGTTTGCGGGATTTATGAAGTCCATTCCGATGGAGATCGAGGAGGCGGCCATGATTGACGGCTGCAACCCGATACAGACCTTTTTCCTGATCGTACTGCCGATCCTGAAGCCGACCATGGTATCTGTCGGCATCCTGGAGGCGATGTGGGTATGGAATGATTATCTGCTTCCGACACTGGTGCTGGACATTAAGAGCTACAAGACGATCCCCATGCTGATCCAGTATTTCCGCGGCAGCTACGGAAAGGTAGAGATGGGTCCCATGATGGCAAGCATTATGCTGACCGTCATTCCGATTGTCATTGTGTATCTGCTCGGCCAGAGGCATATCATCAAGGGTGTTGCCGCAGGCGCTGTGAAGGGATAAAACGCGGCTATGACAATCAAAGACATTGCAAGGGAATCCGGTTATGCGGTGGGTACCGTATCCCGCGTACTGAACCATCATCCGGATGTGTCTGAAAAGGCACGAAGGACCATTATGGCCGTGGTGGAGAAATACCATTTCAGGCTGAACAACAATGCCAAGCATCTGAAGCAGCAGGCCAGCAGCGGTATTGCCGTCATTGTGAAGGGCTCACAGAACATGCTGTTTGCGGCCATTGTGGAACGGCTGCAGGGTGTTATTGAAGAAAAAGATTTTGCCTGTTTTATCTATTATATCGGTGAGGAGGAAAATGAAGTGGAGCAGGCACAAAGCGTCTGCCTGGAGCGTCATCCCAAGGGCATACTCTTTCTGGGAAGTGATCTCGAATTTTTCAGGGAACGCTTTGCGGAGATTGAGGTGCCCTGTGTTCTGGTCACCAACTCGGCGGCGCAGCTTCATTTTCCGAACCTGTCCAGCGTCAGTACGGATGACACAAAGGCAGCCGCGGCAGCGGTGGAGCATCTGATGGCGCTGGGGCATAGGCAGATCGGCATTCTGGGCGGCCGGATGGAAAAATCCCATGCGGCGTATACGCGATACCTGGGCTGTGACGCAGCGTTTCGAGCGCATAAGATGCTGCTGGATCGGGAAAGGCAGTACGAACCGGCGCTGTTTTCCATGGAAGACGGGTATCGTGCCATGAATGCACTGCTCGACAAAATGCCGGGGCTGACAGCGGTTTTCGCCATGGCAGATGTGCTGGCCGTGGGTGCGATCCGGGCCATTCGCGACAGAGGCCTGAGGGTGCCGGAGGACATTTCGGTCATGGGCTTTGACGGCATTGAGCTTGGCAAGTATCTCAGCCCCCGGCTGACCACGATTCGCCAGGACAGAGAACGGATCGCGAACCGAAGCCTGGAGATTCTGCTTGCCTGCATGGATGAGGAGCAGGCGGAAGAAGCGGCAGCGGTACATGAGCTTCTGCCCTTTGACATTATCACAGGAGAAAGTGCAGTGAAGGTCTGACGGCAGGGAGGATAAGGAGGAAAGAAAGATGGCTGACATTACGTTTAAGCATGTAAAGAAGGTATATAGCAACGGCAATGTGGTGGTTCCGGATCTGAATCTGGAGATCCGGGATAAGGAATTTGTCGTGCTGGTGGGTCCGTCAGGATGCGGAAAATCCACCACACTCCGCATGATTGCCGGTCTGGAGGAGGTGTCCGAGGGTGAGCTTTATATCGGTGACCGCCTGGTGAATAACGTGCCGCCGAAGGACAGGGATATCGCCATGGTATTCCAGAGCTATGCACTGTATCCGCATATGACGGTTTACAAGAATATGGCATTTGCACTGGAGCTGAGGAAGACGCCGAAGGAGGAGATCGACCGGAAGGTCCATGAAGCCGCGAAGATTCTGGGGCTGGAGGAATATCTGAACCGAAAGCCGAAGGAGCTCTCCGGCGGACAGAGACAGCGTGTGGCACTGGGCCGCGCCATGGTCAGAAAGCCCTCTGTTTTCCTGCTCGACGAGCCGCTGTCCAACCTGGACGCAAAGCTTCGTACAGAGATGAGAAGCCAGATTGCGGCACTTCATAAGCGCCTGCAGACAACCTTTGTCTATGTTACCCATGATCAGACGGAGGCGATGACCATGGGCGACCGTATTGTGGTTATGAAGGATGGTATCATTCAGCAGGTGGATACACCGCAGACGCTTTACAACTATCCGTGCAATAAATTTGTGGCCGGATTTATCGGCTCCCCGCAGATGAATTTCCTGGATGCGGTGGTGGAGAAAAAGGGCGATGATTGCGTACTGACGTTTGGTGCGTATCGGATTCCGGTTTCGAAGCCGGAGCTGGAGGTGCATGTCGGAAAAAAGGTGATTCTCGGCATCCGTCCGGAGGACATTCACGCCGAGGAGTCCTTCCTGAGCATCTCGGAGGCATCCAATATTGAGGCAAATGTAGACCTCGCGGAAATGATGGGCTCGGAGATTTATCTGTATCTGACCTGTGCCGGACAGAAGCTGGTTGCCAGAGTGCCGTCCCGCACGGGCATTAAGGCAGAGGATCATGTGAAGCTTGCGTTGGACACCAACAGAATTCATGTATTTGATGCTGTGACAGAGGAGATCATCTGTCATTAAGAACGAATCATTCAGAGGGGGAACCATCATGATGAAGTCCAAATACAGCGGGGTTCTGATGCATCTTTCCTCGCTGCCGTCGGAGTACGGAATCGGCACCATGGGGGCAGAAGCCAGAAGCTTTGTGGATTTTCTGGAGGTAGCCGGGCAGAGCTACTGGCAGATGCTGCCGATCTGTCCGACCGGCTACGGGGATTCGCCGTATCAGTCCTTTTCGACCTATGCGGGCAATCTGTATTTTATTGATCTGGATTTGCTGAGCGCGCAGGGATTGCTTGACAGAGCAGAGTATGCAAACCGGGATTGGGGCGCGGATCCGTTGCAGACCGATTACGGAAGGGTATACGAAAACCGCTATCCGGTGCTTCGGAAGGCGGCGGAGCGCTTCGCTGCGCATGCGCCGGAAGACTACGAGGCATTCTGTCGGGAAAATGCCTACTGGCTCGATGACTATGCGCTGTTCATGACGCTGAAGGAGGTCCATGACGGCAGGCCGTGGCAGGAATGGGAGCCGGGGCTTCGGAACCGGGACAGTGCTGCACTCGACGCGGCAGGCATACAGTATGAGGAAAAAATCCGTTTCTGGAAAATCATGCAGTATCTGTTCTTTTCGCAGTGGAAAGCGCTCAGGGTCTATGCAAATGCCCATGGCGTGAAGATGATCGGCGACCTTCCCATCTATGTATCCCTGGACAGTGTGGATGTGTGGGCGCATCCGGAGCTCTTCCAGCTGGATGAAAACAAGGTACCGAAGGAGGTCGCGGGCTGCCCGCCGGATGGCTTTTCTGCGGACGGACAGCTGTGGGGAAATCCGCTCTTTGACTGGGAATATATGGCGAAGGACGGGTACAGCTGGTGGACGGCGCGGATTCAGTATCTGTGCAGGGTCTATGATATGCTGAGAATCGATCATTTCCGCGGCTTTGATTCCTATTTTGCCATTCCCTATGGAGATGCCAATGCCCAGAGGGGCCGCTGGAAGCAGGGACCCGGCATGGCGCTGTTCTCTGCGGTGGAGCAGAAGATCGGCGCCCAGAATATCATGGCGGAGGATCTCGGGTACATGACGGATTCGGTGAAAAAGCTGCTGGCGGACAGCGGATTCCCCGGCATCAAGCTGTTTCAGTTTGCCTTTGACAGCCGGGACGGCGGCGGGGACATGTATCTGCCGGAGAATTACCCGGAGAACTGCGTAGCCTATACCGGAACCCACGACAATGACACCTCCGTGGGCTGGGTGAGCTCTGCAGAACCCGAGGATGTGAAAAAAGCCTTTGCTTATCTGCATACAGACTCGGCAGAAGACATCAACTGGAAAATGATGCGGGCCATCTGGAGGAGCCGGGCGGGACTTACGATCGTACAGGCCCAGGATCTGCTGGGGCTGGGAAGCTGGGCGCGCATGAATACGCCCTCCACTGTCGGAAGGAACTGGAAATGGAGAGCAGCAAAGGGCAGCTTTACGGCAGCGCTGGCTGAGAAATTGCGGACGGAAACAAAAAATGCCGGAAGAGGGCGGGAAATGTAATGTAAGCGCTTTCATTTTTGCGCAGCCTGTGCTATACTCCTATCAATGACAAGTATTGTGCCGGCACAGTCAGTGACCGGCGGATAAGGAGGACCTTATATGGCTGATATGGCGAAGGAGCATCCGGATTGTGCGTATTGCGCAAAGGGAGAGCTGGTGGCAAAGTTCGGATATGAGATCTGCGCGCTTCCGGCTTCTACGGTTTATCTTTTTAAGGAGCAGAGCCATCCGGGAAGATGCATCGTGGCATCGAAGCATCACGTGTCTGAGATGCTGGAGCTGAGCGAGGCGGACCGGGCCGCTTTTATTGCGGATGTCGTGACAGTGGCCAATGCGATTCATGCGGTGCATCATCCGGACAAGCTGAACTACGGTATGTACGGAGACACCGGCTGCCATCTGCACATGCATCTGGTGCCGAAGTACAAGGATGAATTTGAGTGGGGCGGAACCTTTGCCATGGATCCGAACCAGAAGAAGCTCAGCGATGAGGCGGAGCTTGAGAAAATCGCAGCACCGCTTCGGGATGCGATTTTGAAGAAGTAAGAAAGAAACGACAGCGCATAGCGCCGATGATGAAGGAGGCCGGGAAACCGACCTCCTTTTTTCTGGGTTTATATATTGACATTAACCTAAAGGTACTATACCGGACAGGGTGAGACGGCGGCATACAGCTTTTTCCGACAGAAGAAGTAGTAGCTGTATTCGAAGAGGATCATAACGGTCCAGCCGATGGCACAGGCATAGGCCTCGCCGGTGATGCCGATCCGGGGCACCAGGATATAGACAAAGATGGTGCGCACGGCGATCTGCAGAATGGTGGAGACCAGGGTAATGCTCATATTCCCCATGCCGCGCATGAAGCCCTGCATGGCGTTGGTGAGGCAAGGGTAGACGATGGTGAAGGCCTTCACGGAAAGATAGGTGACGCCGAGGCGGATCATCTCCTCCGCGCCGCTGTCGGGCGCAAAAAGCTGAATCAGCGGACGGCGAAAGAGAAGGATCAGGATGCAGATGATGGGATAGTAAATGAGGCCGATGAGAATGCCCTTCCAGAGGGTTTCCTTCACGCGGCGGCGATCTCCGGCACCCCGGTTCTGGGCGGTGCAGGTCATCATGCCGTGGCTGATGGTCTGGGCCGG
>CAVELT010000057.1:0-7847 GCA_963616545.1 Dysosmobacter segnis
ATTTCCTTTCATATTGAAGATAAGGAGAAGGCGGCCATCGTCGGCATCAACGGCTCCGGCAAAACCACGCTGATCAAATGCATCCTGGGCGAGGAGGAGCCGGATGCCGGCCTCATTGCATTGTCCAAGGACAAAAAGCTCGGCTATCTCGCGCAGCAGCATGCGGACATGGCCCATGAGGACGAGGATTATGATACCCTCTCCGGCGGCCAGAAGACCCGGAAGCGCCTGGAGGAGATCCTGCAGGACAAGCCGGACCTGCTGATCCTGGACGAGCCCACCAACCACCTGGACATCGAATCCATCCAGTGGCTGGAGAAGGTGCTGAAGCGCTACGACGGAGCCGTGCTGCTGGTATCCCACGACCGTTATTTCCTGGACCGGGTGGTGACGAAGATCATCGACCTGGACAACGGAAAGGCCCGTATGTACCGCGGCAACTACAGTGAGTATGCGGAGAAGAAGCGGCAGCTTCGCGAGGCAGAGCTCCGGGCCTATCTCAATCAGCAGGAGGAGCTCAGGCACCAGCAGGCCGTCATCGACAAGCTGAAGCAGTTCAACCGGGAGAAGTCCATCAAGCGCGCCGAGTCCCGGGAGAAAATGCTGGCGAAGGTGGAGCGGCTGGAGAAGCCGGAGGCGCTGCGGAACGAGATGCGTCTCGCCCTGACGCCCAGCGTTCTTTCCGGCAACGATGTGCTGTCTGTGAAGGGTCTGGCGAAGTCCTTCGGCGAGAAGACCCTGTTCTCCAATGTGAGCTTCGAGCTGAAGCGCGGCGAGCATGTGGCGGTCATCGGCGCCAACGGCACCGGCAAGACCACCCTGCTTAAGATTCTGAACTGCATGGAGGAGGCCAGTGCGGGAGAGTTCCGCCTGGGCAGCAACGTGCAGATCGGCTACTACGATCAGGAGCACGCCGTCCTGCATATGGAAAAGACGATCTTTGACGAGATCCAGGACACCTACCCCGACATGAACAACACGCGGGTCCGGAATGTCCTCGCGGCCTTCCTTTTCACCGGCGACGATGTCTACAAGCGCATCGGCGATCTCTCCGGCGGCGAGCGGGGCCGGGTCAGCCTGGCGAAGCTCATGCTGTCCAACTGCAATTTCCTGATCCTCGATGAGCCCACAAACCATCTGGATATCCAGGGCAAGGAGGTGCTGGAGGACGCCCTCAACAGCTACGAGGGCACCGTGCTCTATGTTTCCCACGACCGTTACTTCATCAACCGGACCGCGGGACGCATCCTGGAGCTCTTTGAGACCCGCTTCGACAACTATATCGGCAATTACGACTATTATCTGGAGAAGAAGGAGGACGTCCGGCGTTACGGCGGCTCCCGGTCTCCTCAGGATAATGCAGGCGGCGCCGGAAAGCGGGCTTCCGCCGTACCGAATCCGGTGCTGCAGGAGAATCAGAAAACCGACTGGGAGAAGCAGAAGGAATACCAGGCCCGTCTCCGGAAGGCCCAGAACGGTCTGAAGCGCACCGAGGAGGAGATCCAGAAGCTGGAGGCCCGGGATCAGGTCCTCAGTGATGAAATGCAGAATCCGGCCATCAGCGCCGATGTCGGACAATTGATGGAGCTGCAGCGGGAAAAGGATCAGATCGCCGAAAAGCTGGGTGATCTCTATGAGGACTGGGAGAAGTATTCCGAGGAGCTGGAGGAGCTGCAGACAGAGCAGCAGGCATAAACAAAAAGATAATACAGAAAAAACGTTTGACGAATTCTCCCTGCAATGCTATAAAGTGGATATAAAACTTTTGTGAAAGGAGGAAGCGTCATGAACATCCGTATGCGGAAGGGCCTGTCCCTGTATCTGATTTTCTGCTGTATACTGGTGCTGGTGCTGGGCACCGGCCTGCAGAGCGGCGGACAGCTGCGGCAGAGTCGCGCAGAGCTGGTTTCCGGCAATGCAGAGCATGCGGCAGAGGCGGCTTCCTCCAGACCGCACTTCAGCGGTAAACAGCTGAGCCTCCGGGATGTGCAGCAGTGGCTTGCCGTGCATCGGACGGCGGATCTTCAGGAGAGCGCGTACCGGCGTATCGGCTTCCGGCTCCTGTATCACGTGCTTCCGCCGGCCCTCGCGCTGCCCTACAGCTGGACGCTGCAGGATGCCGTACATGGGCTTTACAGTGCGACCGCAGGGAATGCCCAGATGCTCCTTGAAAACATAATCTGTGAACGTCTGATCATTTAAATACCGCGCCGCAGGGCATAACGGGTGATGAGGAAGTCCGATCCCCTATTCGGACAGAATCATACATGCCTCTTCCGCGGTGCCTCCCCCCATTTGCTGTACCGCGGGAGGAGCTTATTAACACAAAACAAAAAAGGTCAAGCTTCACAATAGTGTAAAACAGTAACAGACGAAATTATTTGAACTGGCAGAGGGCCGTAAGCTGCGGCTCCTGCTTCCAGAAATCCATCGCCAGGCGGATAAACTGCTTGGCGGCCTTGGATAAATAGGCGTTCTTCTGGTAGCTGACAGTGATCTGCCAGGTGGGATGAGAGGGCATGCGGAAAAAGCGCATGCCCTCTTTTTTGGGCATCGGATCCTGCGCAAGCCCGGCTTGCGGGTACCCGCTACTGTTTTTACTGACATAATGGGCCGGAATGATGCCGCAGCAGAGCCGGGATTCGATCATGGACAGCACCGTGGCGTTGCTGGAGGTCTCAAAGAGCACCGAGGGAGAGAAGCCCGCCTCCCGGAAGATCTGATCGATCATTTCCCGCACCGTGGACTGCCGGTACATCAGCACGAAGGGCTCATAGCGCACGGCGTCAACAGAGAGAACAGGGTATTCATCCTCTGCCGTGGCCTCCGGCAGGTTCAGGGCCTGGGCACAGATGTCAGGGACTGCCAGGAAGAGCTCCTCCCGGAAGAGATCCAGGTAGGCATCGCCGGTCTTCTGGGAATTGCACAGGGTCATGAAGCCGATGTCCAGCTCGCCCCGGCGGATCATGGCCTGCTGGCGGCGCACCGAGAGCTCCATGGGCGTCACGGTCACTTCGGGATACTTGTCGTGGAAGAGGGGATAGACATGGGTGAACATGTCGGGACCCCGGCCCGGGGTGAGTCCCACGGTCAGGTAGCCGGTTTTGCTGTTCACCATATCGCTGATGGTGGTATAGGTCCGCTGCTTGATGCGGAGCATCTCCCGGGCATTTTTGAGATAGATCTCCCCCTCCGGAGTGGGCTGCCACTCTGCCTTGTTCCGGACGAAGAGAGGGGTATTCAGCTCCCGCTCCAGCTTCAGCAGCTGCTGGGAGAGCGCAGACTGGGTAATGAAGAGCTTTTCCGCGGCCTTCGTGATATTCCGTTCATCGGCAATTTTGATAATGTACTCGATCTGCTTCGTATCCATAACTGACCTCACTTCTGTGTTCTTCTTTTATTAGTACAGCTAATCTTCGGCGAACAATAATTAATTTTACTTTACGATTCTAGCGCAATATAATCGTTCTATCAAGAGGTCAAAGAAGCTGTTTTTCAGTCGAAAAACGGCGTCTGTTTCAGGAGGAAAAATAAATGGCTCATTTATGTATTAAGATCAATGAGAAGGACAATGTTGCCATTGCCATCCATGATATTGCCAAGGGCACCGAGGTGCTTCCCGGCGTTGTGACAATATGCGACATTCCCCAGGCCCATAAGATCGCGCTGACGGACTGCCCGAAGGGCACCGAGGTTGTGCGCTACGGTGTGGTTCTGGGCACCACCAGCGAGGATGTGCCGAAGGGCGGCTGGATCAATGAGAAGAATCTCGTGATGGCGCCGGCACCGGACCTCGATGCCATGGAGTTTGCCACAAATATCGTGACCGATCTGCCGAAGCCCAAGCGCACGAGCTGGCTCGGCTACCGGAACCCGAACGGCGGCTACGGCGGCACCCGGAACATTCTCGGCATCAACACCACCGTGCAGTGCGTGGCCGGCGTGCTGAACGTGGCCATCAAGCGCATCAAGGACGAGATTCTGCCGAAGTATCCCAATGTGGATGACGTTATTGCCGTGAACCATCAGTACGGCTGCGGCGTGGCCATCGATGCCCCGGAGGCCAAGGTGCCCCAGCGCATCATCCGGAACATTGCCATGCATCCCAATTTCGGCGGCGTCTTCATGCTGGTGGGACTGGGCTGCGAGAAGTTCACACCGGAGCGCTTCTGTGAGTGGTGGCCGGAGCTGAATACCCCGGAAAATGTCATTATCCTGCAGGAGCATAAGGGATACGAGAATATGATGAATGCCATTCTGGAGATGGCAGAGAAGAAGCTGCAGATCCTGAATGAGAGAAAGCGGGAGGAGCTGCCCCTTTCCGACCTTCTGGTGGGCATGCAGTGCGGCGGCTCCGATGCCTTCTCCGGCATCACGGCGAACCCCACTGCCGGTTATGCGGCAGACCTTCTCGTGTCCGGCGGCGGCACGGCGATGTTCTCCGAGGTGACAGAGGTGCGGGACGGCGTGCAGTTCATTGCGCATCGCTGCATCAATGAGGAAGTGGGCAAGCGTCTTGTGGAGGAAATGAAGTGGTATGACAACTATCTCCGCATGGGCGGTGTAGACCGCGGTGCCAACACCACACCGGGCAACAAGAAGGGCGGTCTCTCCAACATCATCGAGAAGTCCATGGGCTCCATTGCGAAGTCCGGTACTTCACCTATCGTGGAGGTGCTGTCTCCCGGCGAGCGGCCCACCAAGCATGGTGAGATCTATGCGGCCACACCGGCCTCCGATCTCTTCTGCGGACCTTCCCAGCTGGCCTCCGGCATGGGCCTCGAGGTCTTCATGACTGGCCGCGGCACACCCTACGGACTGGCTGCCGCACCGGTGATCAAGCTCTGCTCCCGGAATGAGATGAAGGACCAGTGGTTCGACATCATTGACTTCAATGCGGGTCCGGCGGCCGTTGGCGACAAGACCATCGCCGAGCAGGGCGAGGAGCTCTTTGATTTCATCCTGGATGTGGCCTCCGGCATCAAGAAGCCCTACACCGAGCAGTACGGATTTGCCAACGAGCTTTGCGTATTCAATCCTGCGCCGATTACCTAATCGTTACCCAATGGGTGCCTTAGCGGCGAGAGTGAAGAAGTTTGCATCATGCAAACTTCGTAACGATCTGACAACTTTCCGAAGGAAAGTTGCTCGCGTGAGCGAGTTCATCGAGAGCGTCAGGCTCGAGATGAATCGTATAAAAGAATTTGCGGGAGCAAATTCTCCCTTGTAAAAAAAATCTCGGGCAATGCCCGGGATTTTTTCAATTCGTCTGCACCGGCCTTAGGTAGGTCTTCCAGTATGCCTCGGAGAGGCGGATAAACTCCCGCTCCGCATCCGTGAGATAGGAGTTCCGCCGGTAGATGATGCAGAGATCCCAGGTGGGATGCTCCGGCAGAACGAAGCAGCCGATGCGATTGTCGCTTTCATCAATATAATAGGAGGGCACCACACCGCAGCAGAGATAGGAGCCCACCAGCGAGAGAATACTCGAGGTGCTGGAGGTTTCCATCAGAATATTCGGCGTGAAATTTGCCTGCCGGAAAATCTCATCCACGGCCTTCCGGTTGGTGGAATAGGGATACATCAGCGTGAAGGGCTCGTATTCCAGCTCCTTCAGGGAGATGACGGAGAAGGGCTCGCCGGGAGGCGCCGCCTTTGAGCAGACCGGATGGACCCGGGGCACCACCACGACCATTTCCTCCGAGCCGATCTTCACAAAGCAGTCCTTGGTGCGCTGCTCCGGCGTACAGGTGACGAAGCCGATGTCGATTTCGCCGTTGGCAATGGCGTTCATCTGCTTCATGGCGCCCATCTCGATCGGCGTCACCGAGAGATCGGTGAACTTCTGATACAGCTCGGGATAGATGGCGGTGAACATGGCGATGCCCCGGCCCGGTGTGAGCCCGATCTTCAGCTCGGCCTTCCGGGAGTGGGCAATGTCGTTGATGCGGTTATAGGTGTCCCGGCGGATCTGCAGAGCCTGCTGTGCGCCTTCAACATAGATGCGGCCCGCCTCGGTGGGATGCCAGTCTGTGCGCGAACGGTGGAAGAGCTGGGTTCCCAGCTCCTTTTCCAGCTTGAGCAGCTGCTGATTCAGGGCCGACTGGGAAATGAAAAGGTTTTTCGCTGCCCGGGAAATATTGTTTTCCCTGGCAATCTCGATAATGTATTCAAGCTGTCTGAAATCCATACACTGTCCTTTCTTTACAAAAACATTTTAGCACCGCGGCGCGGAAATGAGAAGCTATCAGATTTGCTTATAGATCTAGTTTTTTTCTGCGATTTACTTAGAGCGGCGGCCTCCCTATAATGGAGCCATAAGCTGAAACAGAGCCGAAGACATTTGCATAAGACACAAGTCAAATGAAAGAAGGAGAAGAGTTATGACACCAGTAATCACAAAAATGGAGGTTTTCCCGGTTGCCGGAAAGGACTGCATGGAGCTGAATCTTTCAGGCGCACATTCCTGCTATTTCACCAGAAATATCGTGATCCTTCACGATGATGCCGGCAGAACCGGTGTGGGTGAGGTTCCGGGCAGCACCAAGATCACCAAGACCCTGGAGGAGATCATTCCCCTTGTAGAGGGCACCAAGGTACCGGAGTACAAGCAGACACTGCTGAAGATCAAACAGTACATGGATGCCAAGGGCGAGAAGGACGTGAGAGGAAATCAGACCTTCGACCTTCGTACCGGCGTACATGTGCTCACTGCCATTGAGACCCCCTGCCTCGACCTTCTGGGACAGTTCCTGGAGGTGCCGGTATGCCAGCTTCTGGGCGACGGCCAGCAGAGAGACAAGGTCAACGTGCTGGGTTACCTGTTCTTCATCGGCGACAGAAACAAGACCGATCTTCCCTACGATGCAGAGCCGGATTCCGACTGCGAGTGGTACCGTCTCCGTCATGAGGAGGCCCTGGATGCAGAGCACGTAGTGGCACTGGCAAAGGCTGCCTATGACAAGTACGGCTTCAAGGATTTCAAGCTGAAGGGCGGCGTTCTGGCCGGCAACGAGGAGATGGAGGTCATCAAGGCCCTGAAGAAGGCGTTCCCGGATGCCCGCATCGATCTGGATCCGAACGGCGGCTGGACACTGGAGCAGGCCTGCGAGTATGTGAAGGATATGCACGGCATTCTCACCTACTGTGAGGATCCCTGCGGTGCCGAGGGTGTTTACTCCGGCCGTGAGATCGTATCCGAGTTCCGCAGAAGAACCGGCTTCCCGACAGCCACCAACATGATCGCTACCGACTGGAGAGAGATCGGCCACTCACTGGAATCTCAGGCCGTAGACATTATCCTGGCAGACCCGCACTTCTGGACCATGGAGGGCTCCGTGCGTGTTGCACAGATGTGCCATGACTTCGGTTATACCTGGGGCTCCCACTCCAACAACCACTTCGACATCTCCCTGGCAATGATGACACATGTCGGCGCCGCTGTGCCGGGCTTCTACAATGCTCTGGATACACACTGGATCTGGCAGGAGGGCATCGAGAGACTGACCAAGGAGCCGCTGAAGATCGTCGACAGCGCCATCGAAGTGCCGAAGAAGCCGGGCCTCGGTATCGAGATCGATATGGAGCAGGTGGAGAAGGCACACAAGCTCTTCCTGGAGAACGATCTGGGCACCAGAGACGACACCAAGGTGATGCAGTACCTCATCCCGGGCTGGAAGTTCGACGCGAAGAGACCCTGCCTTGTCAGATAATCAAAAGAGAATCAAAAACGAAAATACAGAAGGGAGGATTGCCCAAGGGCGGTCCTCCCTTTTTTGGCGCATATATGTTATGATAGAAAAATCAGTGCGTAGAACGAAAAATGAGGGCTTTGCTGTCGCTGAGCC
>CAVELT010000057.1:7895-11630 GCA_963616545.1 Dysosmobacter segnis
GCTGTCGCTGAGCCCGGTGGATATACGAAAGGAATTCTATATGAAACAAAAGCTTGCGAACTATATCGCGGAAACGCTGGTGAAGAACGGCATCACCCAGAACTTCACCGTAACCGGCGGCGGCGCCATGCATCTCAATGACGCCTTCGGCCATCAGAAGGGCATGTATTCCCTGTACCAGCATCATGAGCAGGCCTGCGCCATGGCCGCAGAGTCCTATGCCCGGATCTACAACCGTCCGGCGCTCTGCTGCGTCACCAGCGGCCCCGGCGGCACCAATGCCATCACCGGCGTTCTGGGCGCCTGGCTGGATTCCCTGCCCATGATCGTCATCAGCGGACAGGTGCGCTTTGACAACACCGCCCGCTGGTCCGGCGTGGACATCCGCGCCATGGGCGACCAGGAATATGACATCGTGCAGGCCGTGAGCTGCATGTGCAAGTACGCGGAGATGCTCATCGACCCGATGCGGGTGCGCTATGCCGTCGAGAAGTGCATTTACCTGTCCCAGACCGGCCGTCCGGGCCCCTGCTGGCTCGACATCCCCGTGGACATCCAGGGCACCTACATCGAGACCGATGATCTCCAGGGCTTTGATCCCGAGGCCTATGAGCGGGAGCAGGCCGCGAAGAAGGGCGCGCCCGAGGCCCGCTATGCCAATGTCGGCGACCCGGAGGTGCCGTTCTCGGAGACGAGACTGGAGGCCCCCGAAACATTGCGTGCCGCAGCCCGCAGCATCCTGGACCGGATCCGGAAGAGTCAGCGGCCCGTGTTCTATACCGGAAACGGCATCCGTATTGCCGGTGCCGAGAGCCTCTTCCTGGAGGTCGCACACCGCCTGAACATCCCCGTGGTGGTGGGCTGGAATGCCCCGGACGTGATCCCCACCGAGGATCCTCTCTATGCGGGCCGGCCGGGCGGCCGGGGTGACCGTCCCGGCAATCTCACCGTGCAGAATGCGGATCTCATCCTGTCCATCGGCTCCCGTCTCAATATCCGTCAGGTGGGCTACAGCTTCCGGAGCTGGGCAAGAGAGGCCTATGTGATCGTGAACGACATTGACCCGGAGGAGCTGAAGAAGCCCTCTGTCCATGCAGATCTCCGCATCTGTGCCGATGCCCGGGCGCTGCTGAAGGCCATTCTCGCAGAGCTGAAGGAACAGAACATCGACTGCCTTTTCCAGGGCGGAGAGGGCCTGAAGCGGGGCGAGGCAGAATCCATCTGCCATACCGAGGCAGCCAAGGCTGTGCTGGCGCAGGATCCCGGTGATCCGGCGGAGCGCATCAGCTGGCTTTCCACGGCGGCCTTTTATCGCGAGAACTATCCCACCGTGCTGCCGGAGTATCTGGAGGATAGCCATTCCGCGGCAGAGCTTGCCAATGTCTATGCCCTCATCGACAAGGTTTCCCGGGCCTCGAAGGAGGATCAGGTGACCGTGGTGGGCAACGGCAGCCCCTGTGTGGCCGGCGGTCAGGCCTATATCGTGAAGAAGGGCGCCCGCTTCATCAGCCAGGACGGCGTGGCTGCCATGGGCTATGATCTGCCCGCGGCCATCGGTGCCTGGGCAGCCGTGCTGGGACCGGACCACGAAAATTACATGGAAAAGGGACAGCGGAATCCTTACTGGGCCGGCAAGGAGGAGCAGTACCCCGATCACGGCGCCCATGACATTATCCTGCTCACGGGAGACGGCTCCATTCAGATGAACATTCAGGAGCTCCAGACCATCATTCACCACCAGATGGACATCAAGATTTTCGTCATCAACAACGGCGGCTATCACTCCATCCGGCAGACCCAGAACAGCTTCTTCGGAAAGCCGCTGGTGGGCATCGGCGTGGACTCCGGTGTGGACGGCGTCTGTGACCTGAGCTTCCCGGATCTGGAGAAGCTGGCCAATGCCTACGGCTATCCCTTCAAGCGGGTTTCCAGGAATGAGGATCTGGACATCGCCATCGAGAAGACGCTGGCGGTGAAGGGTCCCATGATCTGCGAGGTGATGGTGACCATGGAACAGCAGTTCCTGCCGAAGTCTGCGGCGAAGAAGCTGCCGGACGGCTCCCTGGTGAGTCCGCCGCTGGAGGACATGGCGCCCTTCCTGCCCGAGGAGGAGATGGACAAGCTCATGCTGGTCAAGCGGGCGAAGCAGTAAACAGGGCAGCGGATAGGGCCTGCGAACCGGGCAAGCGGGCCCATCCGCTTAGAGGAAATCAATATGCGAATCATCATCACAGGCGTCACCAGCTTTCTGGGCATTTATACGGCGGAGGCACTGCTGGCGGGAGGACACCGCGTCATCGGTGTGGTGCGTCCCGGCAGCCGGAATGAAGCGAAGCTTCGGGAGCGGCCGGGACTTGCCGGGCTCCGGATCGCCCATTTTGACTTTGATGCGCTGCCGCCGGCTTCGGAGGCGGCGTACCGGGAGCAGCTGCCGACGGATATGCCGGTCTTTGACGCCTGGATCCATTTCAGCTGGGACGGCATCGGCTCTGCGGGGCGTTCCGATCCGGCGGTGCAGGCGCGGAACATTGAGAATGCGGAGAAGGCCTATGTCATGGCGAAGCTTCTGGGCTGCCGGAAATTTCTCTTTGCGGGCTCTCAGGCGGAGTACGGCAGCGGAAACCATGTGCAGCCCCGGCCCGTCAGTGAGTACGGGAAGGCGAAGCTTCGCTTCGGCCGCTGGGCCCGGGAGCAGAGCATTTACCAGGAGCTCATGGAAAATGAGGCCATGGCCTTCCTGCATCTCCGGATCTTTTCGGTTTACGGCGTGGGCGACCATCCGGGAAGCCTCGTGAATGCCCTGGTGCAGGCGGTGCTGACGCAGCAGCCCCTTTCGCTGGGGCCCTGCACCCAGGACTGGAATTATCTTGCGGCAGAGGATCTCGCGGCGGCGCTGGTGCTGCTGACGGAGAGCCCGGCGGCGGGTACCGCAATTTATGACATTGCGGGTCGGGAGACGAAGCCTTTGCGGGAGTATGCCGAGGAAATTGCGGGCATCGCAGCGCAGTGGGCAGAAGAACATGCAGCAGTGAACGAGCCGGAAGCGATACCGTCATCGGCAGCAGAGGCTGTGCATACAGGCGGACAGAAGCTGCTGCCGCTGTCAGGGCTTCTCTGCTTCGGCACCCGGGGGAACAATTCTGAGGGGGCTGCAGACCTCCGGCCGGACACCCGGCTGCTTGCCTCCTTCGGCTTCCGGGAAAGGGTCAGCCTGAAGGAAGGCATTCAGGCAATTTGCGCAGAATACAGTCGGCTCGGCGAAGGGGCGGCGAGAAGCCATTACGAAACGGACATAACAAAGGAAACGCGACATGCAGAATGAAAAGCTTAAGAAAATAACGGTACCGGAGGGAAGAGCCTGCATCGCCTGCGGCGGCAGCCTGACCGGCCTCAGTGTCTTTCACGACATGCCGGCCAGTGCCCAGGACATCCCGACCGAGGCGGAGCTCAGCACAGAGAAGGCCATGGATCTCACTCTCTGTCAGTGCCGGGACTGCGGACTCGTGCAGTTTGCGGTGGAGCCGGTGCACTACTACCGGGATGTGATCCGGGCCGGGGGCGGCAGCAGCACCATGCGTCTCCTGCGGCATGCGGAATATACCCGCCTCCTGTCGGCGCTCCTGTCCCGGGGCGTCCGGAAGCCGAAGGTCATTGAGGTGGGCTGCGGCCGGGGCGAGTTCCTCGGCATGTGGGATCTGAAGGCGCAGGAGCTTCTGCCTGCGGATGCGGCCACAG
>CAVELT010000058.1:0-16267 GCA_963616545.1 Dysosmobacter segnis
TCCAGCATCACCTGTATGCTGGGCTCCTTTTCCACATAGCTCTGTCCCACCGTCCGGCCGTCCATGATGTAGCTGAGCTTCGCCACCGCCTGCTTCGGCGCATCCTGGGGCAGATTGTACTCGAGCTCATAGCTGAGGCCCTCCTGCCCGGCGCCCGTGGGCAGCGACACAAGCTGCTCCTCCTTCGGCAGCAGAAGCTCAGAGCTCTTTGTTCCCTCCGGCACGATGGTATCTGCAATCAGCCGCTCACAGAGGGCCGACAGATCCACGACGCCGTCACCCACCGTCTGGTTCTCCGTTTCATTGAAGCCGAGGTCCAGCAGCAGCTTGGTGTCCGTATAGTGGGCCGGGTTCTTGTCCTGCATGACCACGGCCACCAGCCGCCGGCCGTCCTGCTCCGCCATGGTGATCAATGTATTGCCGGCATCCAGGGTATAGCCCGTCTTGCCCGCAATGACCCGGGCGTCATAGTAGCGGGAATTCGGCAGCAGCATCTTATGCTCCATGTAGATCACATTGCCCTCGGGAATGCGCTTGCCCGGCGCCAGCCGATGGGAGGTCGAAGACTCGATCTTCAGGAATTGCGCATTATTCATCGCCGCAATGCCGATGCGGGTCATGTCCCGCGCAGTGGTATAGTGATTCGTGTCAAACAACCCGGAGGGGTTCGTGAAATGGGTATTCGTGCAGCCCAGCTCCGCGGCCTTCTGGTTCATAAGCTCCGCAAAGGCCTCCCGGGAGCCCGCCACATGCTCTGCCAGGGCATTGGCCGACTCATTGGCCGACTTCAGCAGCAGCGCATAGAGACAGTCCTCCACCGTGAGCACGTCTCCCTCCTCGATCTGCGCATTGGAGGAGCCCTTGTCTACATTGTAGACCGCATCATGAGAGAAGGTGACCTCCTCATCCAGCTTGCAGTTTTCCAGCACCACCAGAGCCGTCATGACCTTCGTGATGGACGCAGGGTAGGCTGCCTGGTCCTGATTCTTGGAGAACAGCACCGCGCCGGTATCCGCATCCACCACCGCCGCCGTTCCCGCGTTCAGCTCCGTCTGGGGCCAGTCGGCCGCCAGCGCCGTCAGCGAAAAGGGCAACAGCAGTAGCAGGCAGAGAAAAAGCGCCAGAATGCGCCGCAGCCCTGCCTCAATATTATGTTGTTTCATGCGCGGCCTCCTCTGCTGCCTCGTTTCCCATCAGCGCTGAGCGGGTCAGTGCCTCCGCCTTACGGCAAAAATCCTTGTATACAGTATCCTGATGTGCCGTGAACCGCAGCCGGGATGCATCCGGCATTTCCGCCGTCTGCGTCTCCGCAGGCTCACCCCCCTGATTCCGCAGCACGGCGATGCAGACATTTCCCTCCCGGGACAGACCGGAGAGCAAATGTCGGCGCTCCTCCAGCAGCCGGGACGTCAGCCGGTCGCCCATGAGAAGCGCAAGATCATAGTCATGAAGCCGGTCCGTTCGCGGGTTCGGGCTTTCGTAATAGCCGAAATGCTGCCCCGGCGCCGCCATAAGGATGCCCCGGGCTGCTCTCGGCAGGGTGAAGCCAATGCCTTCGTCCCGCAGCTGCCGGGCCAGAGCCTGATAAAGCCGTTCCCGACCCGGAATTGCAAGAAGCTGCACATAAGGCTTTCGATCACCGGCATCATCCCGCTGAAGGCGAGAAGTCCCGCCGCAAGACTCCAACCGCTCCCGCCACTGCCTGAGCTGCATATCCAGCTCTGCCGCCGAAAGCTGCTGCGTATTCTCAAAGCGCTGCAGCTGCACCGGAGAAACGTATTCTCCGCTCCGATACAGCGCCTCCGGCGAAGAAGCATCCATGGTCAGCAGGAAGCGCTGCAGATAGCTTCCCCGGGGATCAAAGCATTCCCGGAGCAGCTCCTCCTGCATTTCCTCGGAATAGTCATAGAAGTAGGAATAGAAGGCGTCATGGACGCTCTTCTCCTGCGGCAGCCCCTGATCCGCGCCCGCAAAAAGACAATAAATCTGAATAAAAAGCTCCAGCGCCGCGGTGATCCGGCTCTCCTTTTTCTCATACACAGACGGAATCAGCGCCGTCAGCTCCCGCAAAAGAGCCGAGAGAACGTTATCAAACGGGTTGAGCGCAAGCTTCGCTTGCGGGTACCCGTTTGATGCCTTAGCGGCGAGCCACTTCTCTATCTTTCCTCCCGGCAGCAGCGGCCCGTACAGGGCCGCATTCATCTCCCGCAGGCCTGCCGTATCCGCTGTGCGCAGAATATCCTCTTCCGCAAAGCGCCGGTACCAGCGATCCAGCTCCAGCAGAAACGCCGCTGTCTCCGAAAAATAACTGCAAAAGGGCGCCGCAACAGCATTTTCTGTCGGAATCAGCCGGATCCGTTCCAGCGCATCCTCATATCTTTCCTTCATGGGCATCTACCCCACAATCAAAAGCCGGATCCCGAGGAGAATCAGCGCGATCCAGAGCAGCACCAGTACCAGCGCCGCAGAGCCCGCGATCTTCGCCGGCAGCATATTGCTGCCCCTGTCCCGGAGTGCGCTAAGCATGTGCAGCACCGACAGCAGGGCTGCCAGAAAGGAGCTGAGCCCCAGTGCGCCGATCACCATGGGCGCCTCTCCCTGCCGCCAGACTGCCATCGCCAGGCAGAAGAGCAGCAAGGCAAAAGAGACCGCCGCCGCGGCAATGCATTGCCGGGTGCCGGCCGAAAGCTTCTTTCGGATATAACTGTAGCGTTTCTGATTCTTTGTCTTCAAAATCCATCCATCTCCCGGGGTAAAGTTTGCCTAATGCGAATTGCTCCGCTGCTGCCTGCGTCGGCTGCGCAGCCGCTGGGTCAGGTGAAAACAAAGATAGCCCAGCAGTCCCCCCAGGGTATTCAATATAATGTCATCCACGTCGCAGCTCCCTGCCCGCAGAAAAAGCTGCGCCATCTCAATGAGCCAGGACAGGAGGTAGGCAGAAAATACCGTGTTGTACCAGTAGTGCCTGCAGCGGCGGGAAAAAACCGGCAGAACGAAGCCCAGCGGCATGAAGCCGAAGACATTACCCCAAAGGTTCAGAAGCACGCCCTTCAGCCCGATCTGCTGCGCATTCAGAAGATAGCGCCGGATCTCCACGAAGGGCCGCAGATTGTAGGTATACTCCGCCTTCGCCATGACGCCCCGCTCCGCAAGATCCGCAAAAAACATGAGATAGAGCAGCGCAGCAATATACAAAATGAAAAGCCCGAGACCGATCCAGCGGTTCCGGGTCATGCGCTTCTTTTTCATCAGAATGTGATTTCGTTTTTCCTTTTCAGAAGCAGCGCACCGTTCACAATGGACAGAATGCCGGTGACCACACCGATGGTCAGGATGATCACGCCGAGAGCAATGGCACCTGCGCCGGTATTTCGCATCGTCTTATAAACCTTTTCCATGAATCCTTTTCTCCTATAGCCGATTCGTCAAACTTTTTTCATCATAGCATAGGCGCATCATATTTTCCAGTAGGAAAGCATCTCCCGGGTCTCATAGGAAAGCGCACGGTAGAGCGACAGCGCCGGCAGGTTCCGGGAGCTGACCTGCAAAAGAATATGTCGATAGGGCCCCTCCGGCTGTGCCTCCAGCCTCTCCAGGATTTCCCGGCCGTGCCCCTGCCGCTGGTAACGCTCATAGACCAGCAGCCCGTAGAGATAGAGGGTATCGTCGTTGAAGCGGGAGAAAAATACCTCCCCGAAGCGGCTGCACAGGCTCTCGCCCGGATCCGCAATCCCCCGGGGCAGCGTCTTCATGAGAAAAAGCTCGTCATAGAGCTGCTCTGCACCCAGGGCCTTAAGCGTTTCCCGCGTGTCCTCCGGCAATGTCCACTGTCCTTCCGGGGTAATGTCTTCGGCGCCGGGATGCCCGTCTTCCCCTGCAGAAACGGCCGGCGCGGCTTCCGCCTCCGGGCAGTGCCGGGGCTTTGTAAGGAAGCGGAAGGAGTAGCCCCGGAAATCGTCCTGCAGGGCATGGAGGCACAGATTGAAGCAGCCCAGCTGCCGCGCCTCCGGCAGTGTATAGGCACAAAGCTCCAGCACGTCCTGTCCCTCCTCCGTCTCTCCCAGACGGTAACCGAAGAGCACCGCCAGCAGTTCTCCCTCTATGCTGCTCTCCTCCGGCTCTGTATTCCGCACCAGGTAGAAGAAATCCCCGTCCGGCTCTGTCGAATAATTGCTGCCGTCTGCTGCATTGCAGCGACGGATCAGGTCCTCTATGCTGTCCCAGTCCGCGTCCCCCAGCGTCAGTATCAGCTCTGCTTCCATGCTTTCTCCCTTAAAAACAACGCAGCGGTTTCGTCCCGCATCGCCGGTCAGGCTTGTGCAGAACTCGCTGCCAAACGAAAAGGCTCCCCGGGAACCGGATGGTCCACGGGGAGCGGTCTGCTTTTGTTATCCGTCAAAGACGGGTCAATCCTGTCTCTGCTTCTATCACTTCAGCTTGATCGGATCCAGCTGCCAGATCTCGTCCACATACTCCTGGATGGTACGGTCGGAGGTGAACTTGCCGGCATTGGCGGTATTGATGATGGCGGCTCTTGCCCACCAGCTCTCATCACCGAACTTCGCGATGGCGCGGTTCTGTGCCTCATCGTAGGAAGCGAAATCCTTCAGGATGAAGTAGCGGTCTGCCCGGTCGGACTCATTGGTGTTCAGCAGTGAGTCATAGAGCGGACGGAAGAGCTCCGGGTTCTCCGGGCTGTAGAAGCCGTTCACCAGCTGCATCAGCACGCGGCGGATATCCTGGTTGTTGTTGAAGATATCCATCGGATGATAATCATTGGAGTGCTCCAGTGCAATGACCTCGTCAGAGGACATACCGAAGATGAAGGCATTGTCCTCGCCGGCTTCCTTCACGATCTCAATGTTGGCGCCGTCCATGGTACCGATGGTCAGGGCACCGTTCAGCATGAGCTTCATGTTGGAGGTACCGGAGGCCTCCTTGGAGGCTGTGGAGATCTGCTCGGACAGGTCGGCTGCCGGGATGATGATCTCTGCATTGGAAACACGGTAATCCTCGATGAAGACCACCTTGATCTTGCCGTTGATGGACGCGTCGTTGTTGATGACATTGGCCACGTTGTTGATCAGCTTGATGGTGAGCTTCGCGGTCTTGTAGCCGGCAGCTGCCTTTGCGCCGAAGATGTATACATGCGGATGGAAGTCCATCTCCGGATGATCCTTCAGCTGATTGTATACATACATCACATGCAGGATGTTCATGAGCTGTCTCTTGTACTCGTGGAGACGCTTTACCATCACATCGAAGATGGCATCTGTGGACACCTCAATGCCGTTGTGCTCCTTGATGTACTTGGCGAGACGCTCCTTGTTGTGACGCTTGATGGCCATGAACTCTGCCTGTACCTTCGGATCATCGGCATAAACCTCCAGCTTCTTCACCTTGCTGAGATCTGTGATCCACTGGTCGCCGATCTTCTCAGTGATCCAGGCAGCCAGCTCCGGATTTGCATGAAGCAGCCATCTTCTCTGGGTGATGCCGTTGGTCTTGTTGGAGAACTTCTCCGGATACATCTCGTAGAAGTCATGCAGGGTTTCCTTCTTCAGGATCTCGGTATGGAGCTTTGCCACACCGTTTACCGCATGACCGCCGACGATGGCCAGATGTGCCATCTTGACAACACCGTCATAGATGATGGCCATCTTGGAAATCTTGTATTCTGCATTCTCCGGGTACTTCTTGCGAATATCCTCGCAGAATCTCCGGTTGATCTCCTCCACGATCTGATAGATACGGGGCAGGAGCTTGGAGAACAGCTCGATGGGCCACTTCTCCAGTGCCTCAGCCATGATGGTATGGTTGGTATAGGCGCAGGTCTTTACAGTGATGTCCCAGGCCTCATCCCACTCGAGGTTGTAGTCGTCCATCAGGACACGCATAAGCTCTGCTACAGCCACGGTCGGGTGGGTATCGTTCAGCTGGAAGGCAACCTTCTCATACAGGTGCTTGATGTCGCCGTTGTGTCTCTCCACATACTCCTTCACTGCCGTCTGTACGGAGGCACTGATGAAGAAGTACTGCTGACGAAGACGCAGCTCCTTGCCGGCATAGTGGTTGTCATTGGGATACAGCACCTCAACGATGTTGCGGGCCATGTTCTCGGACTCCACTGCCTTCTGGTAGTTGCCCTTGTCAAACTCCTCCAGATGGAAGGTATCCTTGGCCTGGGCATCCCAGACACGAAGGGTATCCACCACATGGTTGCCGTAGCCCACCACCGGTGTATCGTAGGGAATGGCGATCACGGACTGGTAGCCCTTCTGCACGAAATGCAGCTTGCCGTTCTCATTGATGGTCTCTACCCAGCCGCCGAAGCGCACTTCCTTGGAAAGCTCAGCCCGACGCAGCTCGAAGGGATTGCCGTCCCGCAGCCAGTCATCCGGCACCTCTCTCTGGTAGCCGTCAGCGATCTGCTGCTTGAACATGCCGTACTTATAACGGATGCCGCAGCCGCAGGCCCAGTAGCCCAGGGTTGCCAGGGAATCCAGGAAGCAGGCAGCCAGACGTCCCAGACCGCCGTTGCCCAGTGCCCAATCCGGCTCCTCGTCCTCCAGAGAGGTGAGATCCAGGCCCAGCTCCTCGATGGCCTCTGCAATCTCCTTATGCGCGCAGAGGTTGATGATATTGTTGCCCAGTGCACGTCCCATCAGGAACTCCATGGACAGATAATATACTCTCTTATTATCGTTCTTCTCGGTGGCCTTCTGTGTTGCCATCCAGTCGTCAATGATGGCGTCCTGTACAGCGGCAGCCACTGCGTGGAATGCTTCCTTGTTATTCAGCTCGGTCAGATCCCGTCTGAAAAGTTTTCTGGCATTGCTTTGAATTTCCTTCTTGAATAAAGCTTTGTCGAACTTCGCCATGATGTACCCCCATATTTTATCGATTTCTCCAGGTGTCTTATACCATATTTGCCGGGATGTCGCAAGCGTACATCCCGGCAAATACAATCGCCTTACAGCTTCTTTACCGAAAGCTTCAGGCTTTCACCGTTGATATCCCATTCCTTCTGGTAATCGGAAGCCTCGGCTGCAGTGCAGTCCAGACTGTCGGCCATGACTGCAGTGCGGATCATGTCGGCATTCTTCTCTGCCAGTGCTGTCAGCTTCTCATTGTCCCAGGCATGAACCGCAATGTGGTCCATCACCTCGAAGCCGGCCTCCTTACGCATGGTCTGGAGCTTACTGATGATCTCGCGAACGAAGCCCTCCTCCAGGAGTTCCTCTGTCAGGTTGGTATCCAGTACCACGGTCAGCGCATTGTCCTCCTCGGTGATGAAGCCGCCCTTTTCGGAGACATCGATCAGCAGATCCTCCTTGGTCAGCACCACCTCGGTATCGCCGTCCACAGTAAAGCGGATATCGCCCTTGCTGTTCAGATCATCCATGGCCTGAGAGCCGTCGATGGCCTGCAGATAGGTACGGATGGCATTGAGATGCTTGCCGTACTTCGGTCCCACGGTCTTCAGCTGCGGCTTGAAGGTATAGCTGGTGAAGTCCCGGAGATCCTCACGGAACAGCACCTGCTTCACATTCAGCTCATCCTCCACGATGCTGATGAAGAAGGGATCCAATGTCTGCTCCGCCTTCACGTACATGGCGCCGATGGGCTGACGGTTCTTCACCGCTGCCGTATTTCTGGCCGCACGGCCCAGCAGCACGATATGCAGCACCTCGTCCATGGACTTCTCCAGTGCCGGATCGATCATGCTCTCGTCTGCCGCCGGATAGCTGCAGAGGTGTACGGAGGGCACGGCCTTCTCATCCACGGAGCACACCAGATTCCGATACATGGACTCGGTGATGAAGGGCACCATGGGTGCGGCCAGCTTCGCAATGGTCACGAGTGCTGTATACAGTGTCTCATAGGCATTGATCTTGTCCTGCTCCATGCCCTTTGCCCAGAAACGCTCTCTGGAGCGGCGGACATACCAGTTGGACATGTCATCCACAAACTCCTGCAGCGCCGCAGCGGCCTCCGGGATCTTGAAGTCCGCGAGGTTCTGATCCACGGTCTTCACCGCAGTGTTCAGCTTGCTGAGGAGCCACTTATCCATCACCGTCAGCTTCTCATACTCCAGGGCATACTTCGTGGGATCGAAGCTGTCGATATTGGCATAGAGCACGAAGAAGGCATAGGTGTTCCACAGGGTGGACAGGAACTTTCTCTGTCCCTCTACCACCGCCTTGTCATGGAAGCGATTCGGCAGCCAGGGCGCGGAATTCGTATAGAAGAACCAGCGGATGGCATCAGCGCCGTGCTTGCTCAGGGCATCCATGGGGTCAACAGCATTACCCTTGGACTTTGACATCTTCTGGCCGTTCTCATCCTGCACATGGCCCAGTACCAGAACGTTCTGATAGGGTGCCTTGTTGAAGAGCAGAGTGGACTCTGCCAGCAGGGAATAGAACCAGCCGCGGGTCTGGTCCACGGCCTCGCAGATAAACTGGGCCGGGAACTGGGACTCGAAGAGCTCCTTGTTCTCGAAGGGATAATGATGCTGCGCATAAGGCATGGCACCGGAATCGAACCAGCAGTCGATCACCTCCGGTACACGCTTCATGCTGCCGCCGCATTCCGGACAGGTGCACAATAGCTGATCCACATAGGGCTTGTGCAGCTCGATATGCTCATAGCCCACATAATCAGAGGAATAGCCCTCCTTGCCCTTCGCCTTCAGCTCGGCAAGCACTTCGTCGTAGTTGCCGCACTTCTCCTTCAGCTCGGCAATGGAGCCGATGGCATCCTGGTGTCCGCAGGAAGCGCACTTCCAGATGTTGAGCGGTGTGCCCCAGTAACGGTTTCTGGAGAGGCCCCAGTCCTGTACGTTCTCGATCCAGTCGCCGAAGCGGCCCTTGCCGATGGATTCCGGATACCAGTTTACGGTATTGTTGTTCCGTACCAGGTCATCCCGCACCGCCGTCATTTTAATGAACCAGGATTCTCTTGCGTAATAGATGAGCGGTGTGCCGCAGCGCCAGCAATGCGGGTAGCTGTGGGTGAACTTCGGTGCATCGAAGAGCAGCTTCCGGGAGGACAGCTCCTTCAGCACCTCCGGATCCGCGCTGACCGCGCCGTGCTTCATCTCCTCCTCGGTGGGCTTGCAGCGCATGCCGCCGAAGGGTGTCACCGGGCTCATCACGCCCTTCTCGTCCACGAACTTCAGAAGCGGCAGGTTATTTTCCCGGCCGATTCTCGCATCGTCCTCACCGAAGGCCGGGGCAATGTGTACGATGCCGGTACCGTCGGAATCCGATACGTAATTGTCAGCTACCACGAAGTGTGCCTTCTTGTGCTGCTTCTCGGCTTCCTTCGCCGCGCAGTCATAAAGGGCCTCATACTCTGTGCCGACAAGGTCCGCACCCTTATAGGTCTCCAGAATCTCGTAGGCCTTCTCGCCCTCCTTTGCCAGAGGTCCGAGCACCTTATCCAGCAGACTCGTGCAGAGCACATAGGTCTGACCGTCTGCGGCCTTTACCTTCGCATATTCGAGGGCCGGGTGCACGCAGAGTGCGGTATTGCTGGGCAGGGTCCAGGGTGTTGTGGTCCAGGCCAGGAAGCTGTAGTCGCCGTCCTTTGCGCGGAAGCGCACGATGGCGGAGCGCTCATTCAGCTCCTTGTAGCCCTGTGCCACCTCGTGAGAGGACAGCGGGGTGCCGCAGCGGGGACAGTAGGGCACTACCTTGAAGCCCTCATACAGAAGTCCCTTCTTCCAGATCTCCTTCAGTGCCCACCACTCAGACTCAATGAAGTCATCGTGATAGGTGACATAGGGGTTCTCCATGTCGGCCCAGAAGCCTACCTTGTAGGAGAAGTCCTCCCACATGCCCTTGTACTTCCAGACATTTTCCTTGCAAAGATCAATGAAGGGGGCAACGCCGTACTTCTCGATCTGCTCCTTGCCATTGATGCCGATCTGCTTCTCCACCTCCAGCTCTACCGGAAGTCCGTGGGTATCCCAGCCGGCCTTTCTGGGCACCATAGCTCCCTTCATGGCGTGGTATCTGGGAATCATATCCTTAAATGCACGGGTTTCTACATGACCGATATGCGGCTTTCCGTTGGCCGTGGGCGGTCCGTCATAGAAAACATAGGAAGGGTCACCCTCGTGCACCTTGATGGACTGCTCGAAGATGTGTCCCTCTCTCCAGAAGTCCTCGACTTCCTTCTCGCGCTCGACAAAGTTCATATTGGTATCAACTTTTTTAAACATTAGCGCCTTTTCTCCTTCATTAAATTTGTATGATACTAGGGTCCAAAGGACCCTACATCCGATGCAAGCTTGCTTGTAAGAGGATGTTTTTAGGATTGCGAGAGTGGAGAAGTTTGCATCAAGCAAACTTCGTAACGATCTGACATGTGCCCCGTAGGGGTATATGCCTGCGAAGCAGGTTTTCTGAGAACAACAAGTTCGAGGAAAATCCGCAACGCGCGCAGCAATCCGGTATCAGTCTGGGTCAAAAGGATTTTGACCCAGGCATCATTATATAGGTATGGACATGATAAATCAAGGATTGTCCTGCGGGCTCAGCGATAGCTTCGCTGTCGGGGCTTAAACACACTTCGCCGCATCCTCCCTCGGGAAACGCTTCCGGATCAGCAGGAAGGTAATGATGTGGGCCGTAAAGGTAATGGTCCAGCTCACAGGATAGCTCATATAGAGATTCTGCAGACTGTGGAATGCCGGCAGCCGGAACAGCGTCATGATGAAAATGATGCGGAGTCCGCAGGCCCCGATGAAGCTCACGATCATGGGCACAAAGCTGAAGTCCATGCCCCGAAGCGAGCCCACCATCGTATCCATGATGCCGCAGAGGAAATAGGGCCCCGCCACAATGAGCAGCCGCTCCTGTCCGTAGCGAAGCACCTCCGGATCCGTAGTATAGAAGGACAGCAGCGTTCCGCTGAAGAGATTCGCCAGTCCGCCCAGTAAAATGCCGATAAAAACAACACAGCCGAGACAGTTCAGCAGGATCTTATTGATGCGGGAGTAGCGCCCGGCACCGATGTTCTGGCTGGTGAAGGACAGGTTGGTCTGGTAGATCGCATTCATGGCCATGTAGACAAAGCCCTCCAGATTCTGACTCGCGGTGGAGCCGGCCATGGCCGTAGAGCCGAAGGAATTGATGGAGCTCTGGATCACCACGTTGGAGAGGCTGAAGACCGTG
Organism: Dysosmobacter segnis; assembly: GCA_963616545.1. Lineage (GTDB taxonomy): Bacteria > Bacillota > Clostridia > Lachnospirales > Lachnospiraceae > Oribacterium. Next base: position 11,187 of record CAVELT010000058.1, read on the forward strand.
CTCTGCAGGCCCGCCGGCAGACCCACCCGGAAAATGGCCGCCAGCTTCTGCCGGTCGATGCGCAGCGTCCGGAGGTCCAGATGCAGCTTTCCCTTGTCCCGCACCAGCACCGACAGCACGAGAAGCGCCGACACTGTCTGGGAGATGGAGGTGGCAATGCCGACGCCCGCCACGCCGATCTTCAGGCCCAGCACAAAGAAGAGATTCAGGATCACATTGATGATGCCGGCCGCCACCTGAAAATACAGGGGCCGCTTCGTATCGCCCACCGCCCGCAGAATTGCGGAAGAGAAGTCATAGATCATCAGGGCCGGCATGCCGAGGAAGTAGATCCGAAGATAGGTCACCGAATCATAAATGACATCCTCCGGCGAGCCCATCAGCTCCAGCATGGGCTTTGCCAGGGTGATGCCGACAACCAGCAGCAAAATGCCGGAGAAAACGGCGGTAAGGATCGCCGTCCGGATGGTGTCGGTCAGATCCTTCTGCCGGTCTGCCGCAAAAAAGCGGGCCGCGCAGACATTAACGCCCACAGACAAACCCACAAAAAAATTGATGATCAGATTGATCAATGCAGTGGTGGAGCCCACGGCCGCCATGGCCTGGGGCCCCACAAAGCGTCCCACCACGATAACATCCGCCGCATTGAACAGGAGCTGCAGGATGCTGGCGGCCATCAGCGGCAGGCTGAAGATGATGATCTTCGGCAGAATCGCGCCTCTGGTCATATCCATTTCATAGCTTTTGCTCATGCTTCACGCTTTCTCAGGCTTCTTCCAGTCTGCTGTCCAGTGCCGCCTTCACCTCCGGCGCACTGCTGCCGATAATGATATGCACTGCCGTCTTGGAGGGCCGCAGCACGCCGCCCACGCCGGCGGAGCGAAGCTTCTTCTCGTCCACCGCGTCATACTGCCGGATCTCCAGCTTGAGACGGGTGCCGTCCACCGCGGAGGAGACCAGATTTTCCCTGCCGCCAAGTCCCTCCAGAAGGATCGCGGCCACCTTCCCGTAATCACTGCTTTCCAGTGTCACATGGAGCTTGTCCTCCTCCTTGATGACATACTTACCGCTGTTTCTTCCCTTCAGGAAGCGGTACAGCAGCACAATGGCCAGCACCGCCACGATCGCCAGGACAATTCCCAGCAGCATCTGTCCGTTCATTTTTTCTCTCCTCTCACATCATTCTCTGAGCTTCATAGGTCTGAAGCTCTTCCACATAGAGCTGCCCCAGCTCCGACAGGGGCATCCTCTTCTTTTTGATATAGCCGATGGTCATGGTTTCCTCCGTATCCAGAGGAATCGCCGTGTACTCCGGCCCGTTCAGCTCCTGGCAGATGATGCCGGAGCAGAGGGTATAGCCGTTCAGTCCCACCATGATGTTCAATATGGTGGCCCGGTCGTTCACCTTGATGTACTTCTTGTAATCGTAGGTGCTGAGCACCTCCTCCGCAAAGTAGAAGGAATTCCGCTCGCCCTGATCAAAGGAGCAGCAGGGATAGTCCTGCAGATCCTCCATGGTCACTCTTTCCCGGCTTGCCAGGGGATTGGACTTCGCCATGAAGGCATAGATATTGCAGGTGAACAGGGGCACAAACTCCAGGGAATCCTCCCGCAGGATCTTCCCCAGGACATTCCGGTTGAAGTCATTGAGATAAAGAATGCCGATCTCGCTGATCTGGTTCTTCACATTCTCGATGATCTCGATGGTCTTCGTCTCGTGGACCGCGAACTCATAGGTATTGTCGTTCTCATACTTCCGGGCCACCCGGATGAAGGCCTCCACGGCAAAAGTATAGTGCTGCATGGAAACCGAAAAGCGCTTCTTCTGCGTGCCGTCCCGGAGATATTTCTCCTCCATCAGCTGGTACTGCTCCGAAACCTGCCGGGCATAGCCGAGAAACTCCTCCCCCTGGGGGGTGGCCACGATGCCCCGGTTCGAGCGCATGAAGATCTCCATGCCGATTTCCTTCTCCAGCGCCTTAATGGCAGCACTGAGACTGGGCTGGGTGATGAAGAGCTGCTTCGCCGCCTCATTCATGGAGCCGGCATCCGCCACGGTGATCACCTGCCGAAGCTGCTGTAGCGTCATGCCTGCCTCCTCAGCCTCTGCGGCTCTGGGCCACAGCTGTGATCAGACCCGCCGGATCCATGTACACCCGGTCCCCAGTGAGATAATGCTGCGTCATGAGACCAAGGGGCTTCATGCTGCTGATGCCGCTTTCTGTCACCGCCGTTTCCAGCACCGCATTCTGCCGGAAGCAGCCGTCACCGGAATAGAGCAGTGCGCCCGTGCTCCGGTCATAGAGATTCATGGTCTTAAATGTAATGAAGCTGTAGCCGTTCAGGCTGTCCTTCACCACCTGTCCGGGACTCGTAAATTCCACCGTCGCATCCGGATGCTGCTCCAGAATCTTCGCATAGCGGGCGGTTTTGTCATTGAGTCCCTCCACTGCCTTGCCGTTCCGCATCCGGGAGCCGTAGGCCGAAAGCTTCGTGCCGTCCGGCGCCGTGGTGTCCATCAGCGCCGCGCCGTCCTCGCCGACATAGAAATTGCCGACCCACTGATTCTTCAGCATGATGCCGTCCTCGCCCAGGGCATACCACTTTCCGCCGGTGGTGATCCAGCCCGTCATCATGCGGGAATCCACCAGATAGTACCAGGTATCCGTGTCGGCCTGCAGCCAGCCGTTATAGGAGGTCAATGTCTTCGCCTCTGCTGCCGCGGCTGTTTCCGCCGTCTCGGCTGCGCTGCTCTCTGCAATCTCCGTCTCCGGCACCTGATAAAAATACCATTCCCCGTTTTTCTGCTGCCAGACGTCCTTCGCCATGGCCGGCGCCGCGCCGATCCAGAGACAGGAAAGCAGTGCCATTATGATTTTCCACTTCATACACGTTCCTCCAAAAATGCATGCCCAAAGTGCCGTCAAGTATACCACAAAAGCCCCTTCAGGAAAAGGCCTCCGCCGACAGCATCGTATGCCATCGTCCTCTCAACTTCCCCTTGAATCGTTCCCTCACACATGTTATTATACCTATACAAAAGGTGCTGCCGATAGACGGCTAGACCCTAAATAATCCTAAAACAAAAAACGACTTCCGTTTCAATCTTACCAGGACTAACGGCGGTCGTTTTTGTGTGCATCTCTATGTTCTTCGTCATCCAGCTTTCGAGACAATCTTTCGATCTTCTCGTTCTGCCGTCCAACTGCAACTCCTGTCCCAAATGCAGCTCCCACTAAGGTAACCACAAGGGAAACAAGGCCAATTACTGCGCTTGCATCAAGTGTCATATCCGCTTCCCTCCTTTCCAACGTCCACCCAACTTTCGCCAGGTTTCCGTTACACTTCAGGAGGGTTTTTCACATCCCTCCTTTTTTTCAGAAGGGCCAGCCGCCTACCGTGTTATGGCAACACCTCGTCTCTTGCGAGACATTTTAAGACTATCAAATTTTCAATGTTGCGGCAAGAGGAAACGGGAGTGCAGCAGGCCATGTTTCACAGAATAATGCCTTCAAGCCGCAGAAACTTACACGGAGGATGCTGGTCGATTACACCGAAAATGCTTATGAAGATTCCCCATAGCCTGACACTCCTACGCATTGAGCAGAGTTCTTTTCAATAATTCCCCATCATTCAGATGCCCTGCCCATATCCTATCATAGATTTCTCTTCCCCTCTCCGAGTTCCCATCGATATAATCAGCCACGGCATATAAATACACATTTTCCCACCTCCACATGAATGTGTTTTTTGGTGCTTTATGCCATCTATTATAGCCAGCCGCTTAGACAGATTCTGTCATGATAAAAAAAAATGTGTCTCGAATTCGCCGCTTAAATTGAAAGTCCCTCCGCCAATGCGCTGCGGATCGCTTCTTCACTGCCGCGGAGGCTTCCCTGTACCATGGCGGCCTGGCCGCCGCCCCGGCCGGAGAAGCGCGCATTCAGTGCCTTGCCGAGCGGCCGCACATCCGTATTCCGGCTGCCCAGCACATAACTGTAGACCTCCTCCGCATCGCCCCGGCCGAATACAGCAATGATCTCTGCACCGGTATGCTTCATGAGATGATCACAGCACTTCCGGAGCTCGATCGACGACATATCCGTTTCAAAGTCACAGAGGATGCCTTTTTCAGTCAGGGCATCCCTTATTTTTTCTTCTGCTTCTGCCTTGGCTTCCGCTGCCGGAAGAGCTTGCGCAGGCTCCGCTGTGCCGAAAAGCCGGGCATAGTCCGCCGCCTTCTGCTGAAAGGCCCGTTCATTGAGCTCCGCGATGCGCTGCCGTTGCCGCTGGCTTTCAAGCAGCAGCTGCTCCACGGCTGCCGCCGTCTCCTCCGGCTTCACGGAAAGGCGCCGGGAAATCTGCAGGACCGTCTCATGCTTCCGCTCATAATCCCGGAAGGCATCGAGACCGCAGAGCATTTCAATGCGGACGCCGCCCCGGTGACTGACGGAGGACAGCAGCTTGATGCAGCCGATCTCGCCGGTCCGCTCCACATGGGTGCCGCAGCAGGCGCAGAGGTCCGTCTCCGGAATCCGCACGAGACGCACCGGCCCGGACAGGGCCTTCTTGCTGCGGTAGTCCAGCATCTCCAGCTCTTCCGCCGTCGGATAGAAGACCTCGATCGGCAGATCCCGCCGCACGATGGCATTGGCCTCCTGCTCGATGCGCAGCAGCTCCTGCCATTCGATCGGACCGTTGAAGTCAATGGTGATGAGGGGTTGTTCTCCCTCCATATGCATGTGGAAGCCGACATTGTCATAGCCGTAATCCCGATGCACGAGACCGGAAATGATGTGCTCGCCGGAATGATTCTGGCTGTTCCGCATCCGCCAGGTCCAGTCTAGTATACAATGTACAGTTTCTCCCACTGTCAGCGGACCGTCGGTATAGAGAATCGCGCCGTCCTTTCCCTCCTGCGTGTCCAGGACACGGACGCCGAAGACATTACCCTGATCCGCCTGCAGCGCTGCGGTCTCCGGCAGGATCCGGCCCCGGTCACCGGGCTGACCGCCGCCCTCGGGATAGAAGCCCTCCTCCGAAAGCGTGACCTGCCAGAGGGCCGCCTGCCCCGGATAACG
>CAVELT010000058.1:17164-18797 GCA_963616545.1 Dysosmobacter segnis
GTAGTATGCCCGCCTATCTTAAGTTCAGCAAGTTCATAGCCGTCATACCAGGATTTTGCCTCTTCAAAGCTCATATCATGCTGCGCACAGAGTGCTTGAACCTCATCTTCTGTAAACCCGAAGTACGGAGCAAGTTCTCTGGGGTTGGTCATGGAATATTCAGAGAACATATTCAGTGCGGAATGAGATCCATACTTCTTGATTGGCAAAATGCCAGTCATGTAAGCAAGTGCCACATAGCTTTGATCTTTAAGCCATACCCGCAAGAAATCCAGATACTTCTTTTGAGTCTCTGTGTTGTTTGCATACTCACGGAAAAGGCAGTCCCACTCATCAATCAGGATAATAAAAGGGCGACCTGTTTTTGCGTATATATCCATCATGGCCCAAACAAGATATTCTTCTTCCACAAATTCCGGATAGCACTTTTTTAGCTCTGATAAAATGCGTTTTTGTAACATCTGCAGCATCTTATCTACGTCGTGCGTAGAACTCAGAAACTCCTGCATATTGATCTTAATCACATCATATTGATTGAGATGTTCCCGGTACGATGCAGACTTGCCGATCTTCAGCCCATCGAACAGCGAAGATGTATCTTCTCCCACGCTGTAATACGCAAGCAGCATATCTGCTGCCATGGATTTGCCGAAACGGCGCGGACGGCTGACACAGACATATTTCTGTTCTGTCCTGACAAGCTTATTAATTTCTGCGATGAGTAGAGATTTATCTACATATATTTGTGACCGTAAGCTTGTGCGGAAGCGTTCGCTTCCGGGGTTCAAATAGCTTCCCATATTGGTATGTCTCCTTTCGCAGAGTCCATGCTCGAACGCTTTGTTCTTCCGTTCGTGTTTTCTTTGGGAAATGCTGATTGAATCAGCATTTCCTTAGGCTCATTGCACATACATGTCATCTGAACTATAATAACACACAGTTATTCATTTAACGAACAAAATAACGAGGTAATCTATATGAAAAAAGAACTCTCTCTCCTGCGAGAGAAAATGCATGCGGATCATATCGATGTGCTCCTGATCCCCATGGATGACTTCCATCAGAGTGAGCATGTGTCGGAATATTTCAAGACCATCGAATACGTCACCGGCTTCACCGGGGACAGCTGCAATCTGGTGGTGACGCAGACTGCATCAAAGCTCTTTACGGACGGCCGCTACTTCATTCAGGCGGAGCAGGAGCTGAAGGACAGCGGCACAGAGCTGATGAAGATGGGCGAAAAGGGCGTGCCCACCCTAACCGAATACATCCAAAGCGTACTGCCGACAGACGGCAGTCTGGGCTTTGACGGCCGCTGTGTGGACTTCCGCCTGGGCTCTGCGCTCAGCGACATTGCCATGGAAAAAGGAGCTGCGCTCGTATGGGATGCGGATCTCGTGGGCGAGATCTGGACGGACCGCCCCGCCCTGCCGGAAAGCCGGGTATGGATACTGGAGGCGCGCTGGGCCGGAAAATCCGCCGCGGAGAAGCTTGCCGATCTGCGGGCCGACATGGAAAAAGCCGGTGCGGATGTCCATGTCATTGCCAGTCTCGATGACATCGCCTGGCTCCTGAACCTTCGGGGAAATGACGTGCTCTGCACTCCGGTCTTCCTCTCCTATTTCCTGATGAC
>CAVELT010000058.1:19227-25936 GCA_963616545.1 Dysosmobacter segnis
CGGGAACAGGACGGCTTCGTGGAGCTCAGCTTCCCCACCATTTCCGCCTACGGCGCCAATGCTGCCCTGCCCCACTATTCACCCTCCCGCGAGCATGACGTAATCATCGAGCCGCATGGGCTCTACCTGGTGGACTCCGGCGGACACTATCTCATGGGCACCACCGACATTACCCGTACCCTGGCCATGGGCGAGATCACCGAAACCGAGCGGCATCACTTCACCCGGGTCTGCCAGGCCATGCTGCGGCTGGGGGATGCGCAGATTCTCCACGGCGCCATCGGTGTCAGCTTCGACTATGCGGCCCGGGAGCTGTTCTGGAAGGAGGGACTGAACTTTAACCACGGCACCGGCCACGGTGTCGGCTACCTTCTGAATGTCCATGAGCGGCCCAACGGCATCCGCTACCGCATCGTGCCGGAGCGGCTGGATTCCGGCACCTTTGAGCCGGGACACATCACCTCCGATGAGCCGGGCATCTATATCGAAGGCTCCCACGGCATCCGCACCGAGAACATGACCGTCTGCAAGAAGGCCTTTGAGAACGAATTCGGCGAGTTCCTGAACTTCGAATTCCTCACCATGTGTCCCATTGACCTGGATGCGCTGGATCCCGCGATCATGGAAAAACACGACATCGAGCTGCTGAACCGCTACCATGCTACGGTTTATGAGAAGCTCGCGCCCTATTTTGAGGGAGACGCGCTTTCCTGGCTGAAGGAAGCGACGAGAGAGATCTGAGCGAAATCCAAACATAAAGGGAGGCTTTGCTTTCGCAAAGCCTCCCTTTCGCTTGCCGCTAAGGCATCCAACAGGCGCCCCTCATCACGCGGGCACCCGTCAGCCAAGCTGTCGCGAAGCCCGCGTGATAACAGCCAGGCTATCGGCGCGCCCATTGGATCACCATTACAGATCTTCGTTTTTCACAATCGTATCGCAGTAGATGCAGCGATACTGGCGCTTTGCGGGATCGGCCAGCTTGAACACCTGGGGCAGCTCCTGCTCGGTGGAGCTGATGCAGCGGGGATTCCGGCAGCAGAGCACATTCTTCAGGGTCTCCGGCAGTGCCAGAGAGGCCTTCTTGATGCTCTTGCCGTCCTGAATGTAGTTCACAGTGATGTCCGGATCGATATAGCCCAGCACATCCAGATCCAGATCGATGTCCTCGGAGATCTTTACGATATCCTTCTTTCCCATCTTATGAGAAGTACAGTTCTGGATCAGCGCCACCTGGCTGCTGAGCTTGTCTAGGCCCAGATACTTGTATACGATCATGCTCTTGCCGGCCTTGATATGGTCCAGCACAATTCCGTTTTCAATGCCATCAATTTTCATCTTTCTGTCCTCTCCTCCGGATTCCCTTACTTATCCAGTCCCAGTAAATACAGGATCAGTGCCATGCGCATCTGCTTGCCGCAGAGTGTCTGATAGAAGTACTTGGCTCTCGGATCCTTGTCCACCGCAACAGAGATCTCGTTGACACGGGGCAGCGGATGCAGAATCGCCATATCCGGCTTGGCCGCCTTGAGGCGCTCCGGTGTCAGGATGTAGATGTCCTTCAGACGAAGGTAATCCTCCTCATTGAAGAAGCGCTCCTTCTGCACACGGGTCATGTACAGAATGTCCAGCTCCGGAATGGCCTCCTCGAGAGATGCGGTCTCCTTGAATTCCACACCGGCCGCCTTCAGCTTCTCGATCTCATAGTCCGGCAGCCGCAGCTCCTCCGGGGAGATCAGGATGTAGCGGTTTCCCGGATAACGCAGCATAGCATCGATGAGGGAATGCACGGTACGGCCGAACTTCAGGTCGCCGCAAAGGCCCAGCGTCATGTTCTCCAGGCTGCCCCGGCTGCGCTGAATGGTCAGAATGTCCGCCAGTGTCTGGGTCGGATGGAAATGTCCGCCGTCGCCGGCATTCACAAAGGGAACCGAGGTATGCATAGCTGCCACCACCGGTGCACCCTCCTTGGGATGCCGCATGGCAATGATGTCTGCATAGTTGGAAACAACCTCAATGGTATCTGCTACAGACTCACCCTTTGAGGCCGAGGAGCTGGAAGCGCCGGCAAAGCCCAGGCACTGCCCGCCCAGCTCCAGCATAGCCGCCTCGAAGGAAAGACGGGTCCGGGTAGAGGGCTCGAAGAACAGCGTCGCCAGCTTCTTGTGGGCACATCTGTCCCAGTACTTCTCCGGATGCGCCTCGATGTCATTGGCCACATCCACCAGATGATGGATCTCTTCTACAGAGAGATCCAGTATATTGATGATCGATCTTGCCTTGTTCTCCATTCTTCCGTTCCTCCCTCTCTTCTCTTATCGGATCCAGCTCTCGTCAGAGGGATTGTCCCGGAAGCGCAGGATACGCGCCTCGTCCTCCGGCTTGATGTAATTCTCTTCCACGGCCACCTTCACCAGCGCATCCAGATCGCAGAGGCTGTGATTCTCCACATCGGCTGCTGCCAGACGATCCAGGCCCTTCTGCATACCGTAGGTGAAAATGCTGACGATGCCCAGCACCTCGGCACCTGCCTCACGAAGGGGATTCACGCAGTCCAGCACGGAACCGCCGGTAGAGATCAGGTCCTCGATCACAACCACCTTCTCGCCCTTCTCCAGCCGTCCCTCGATCTGGTTCTTCCGGCCGTGGTCCTTGGCGGAGCCGCGCACATAGCCCATGGGCTTGCCCAGAATATCCGCTGCGATGGCGGCATGGGCGATGCCTGCGGTAGAGGTACCGAACAGTGCCTCTGCCTCCGGATACAGCTCCTGCACCTTCTCGGCGATGGCATGCTCGATCATGCTGCGCACCTCCGGATAGCTCAGTGTCAGACGGTTGTCGCAGTAGATCGGGGACTTGATGCCCGAAGCCCAGGTGAAGGGATCATCCGGCTTCAGAAATACAGCCTTGATCGACAGCAGTCCCTTTGCGATATCTTCCTTAGTAGTCATAGCTTCCTCCATTTATATTATGCTAATGTCTTTTATCCCACAAAATCGGTCATAGCCTGCTCATAGGCTGCCACCGGATCCTCTGCCGCGGTAATAGAGCGGCCCACCACGATGTAGTCGGAGCCGATCATTCTGGCCTTCTCCGGTGTGGTGACTCTGGCCTGGTCGCCCTTGGCATCGCCCGCAAAGCGGATGCCCGGGGTCACCGTCAGGAAATCACTGCCCACCTCACTGTGGATCTGTCCGGCCTCGAGCGGAGAGCAGACCACACCGTCCAGACCGGCTGCCTGCGCGTTCTTTGCATATTGCACCACAACCTCGTTGATGGGACGGTCGATGAGGATCTCGCCGGTCATCTTCTCCTGAGAAGTGGAGGTCAGCTGAGTCACGGCGATCAGCAGAGGACGGGTGCCGTCCTCTCTGGTGAGGCCCTCAATGGCGGCCTTCATCATGTCGATGGTGCCCGCTGCATGCACGTTGGTCATATCCACATCCAGATCCCGCAGGGAACGCATGCCGCCCTTCACGGTATTCGGAATGTCGTGCAGCTTCAGATCCAGGAAGATCTTGTGGCCTCTCTTCTTGATCTCCCGCACAATCTGCGGTCCCTCCGCATAGAAGAGCTCCATGCCGATCTTCACGAAGGGCTTTCTGCCGTGGTTCTCAAACTTGTCCAGAAATGCATAGGTCTTCTCCGCGCTGGGAAAATCCAATGCAATGATAACGTCCTTGCCCATATTTTTTCCTCCCTTTATTCTACACATCCGATGATGTCCGAAAGCCTCTCAATGCCGAGCTCCTGACACTTCAGCGGAAGATCCTCCACAATATCCCGGCAGGCGTAGGGGTTCACCAGGTTCGCTGCACCTACCTCCACCGCACTGGCACCTGCCATCATGAATTCGATCACATCCTCTGCCGTGGAAATGCCGCCCATGCCGATCACCGGGATCTGCACGGCATGCGACACCTGGTAGACCATCCGCACCGCCACCGGCAGGATGGCCGGGCCGGAAAAGCCGCCCATCTTGTTGGCGATCACCGGCTTTCTCCGGCGGATATCGATCCGCATGCCGAGCAGCGTGTTAATGAGGGACAGGCCGTCTGCGCCCGCCTCCTCTGCTGCCTTCGCGATGGACACAATGTCCGTGACGTTGGGGCTCAGTTTGATGTAAACCGGCTTCTTTGTAACCTTCCGTACCTCCCGGGTCACCTCGGCAACATTTTCAGCGGAGGTGCCGAAGGCCATGCCGCCGCCGTGCACGTTCGGGCAGGAGACATTAACCTCCAGGATACCGACGGCATCCACACTGTCCATGGCCTCTGCCAGCTTCACGTATTCCGGTACGGAAAAGCCGGAAATGTTGGCCACCAGGGGATCCGTGAAATGCTTTCTGAGCGCCGGCAGCTCCTCCTCGATCACCACCTGCATGCCCGGGTTCTGCAGGCCCACGGAATTGATCAGGCCCTCCGGACACTCTGCGATGCGGGGCAGCTCATTGCCGTAGCGTGCCTCCACGGTGGTTCCCTTGATGGAAATGGAGCCCAGCAGGTTCAGGTCGTAAAGGTCCCAGTATTCCCTGCCGTAGCCGAAGGTGCCGGAGGCGGGGATCACCGGATTCTTAAGGCGAATGCCGGAAAGCTCTGTACTGATATCAATCATTTCTGCACCTCCTTAGTCCCAGAGAATCTCGTCATAGCGGAAGATCGGGCCGTCCTTGCAGACCCGCTTGAAGCCGTTTTTCGTTCGCTTGCTGCAGCCCATGCAGGCGCCGAAGCCGCAGCCCATCCGGGCCTCAAAGCTGAACTGTCCGTCCTTCACTCCGTTGTATACAGCATGCAGCATAGGCTCCGGACCGCAGCAGCAGGCATAGTCGTGGCTGCCGAGGATGGAGGTAACGAAGCCCTTGGCCCCGAGGGAGCCGTCCACCGTGGTCACATTCACCGGCACGCCCAGCGCCCGGAACTTCTCGGCATAGAACACATCCTCCTTGGTGTTAAAGCCCAGTGCCACATAGGGGTGCTTGTTCTCTGCCACGAGCTTCTTGCAGAGAGCATAGAGGGGCGGCACACCGACACCGCCGCCGGCGAGAACGGCCCCGTCCGGAATATCCGCGGTCCGGTAGCCGTTGCCGAGTGCCACGAGGGCCTTCAGGAATTCGCCCTCCTCCATATAGCTCATGTCCTCCGTGCCGTGGCCCACCACCTTGTAGACCAGGGTCAGCCGATCCTTCTCGTAATCGCAGATGGAAATGGGCCGGCGCAGGTATCTTCCCGGCAGGGAAAGCTCCACGAACTGTCCCGGTGCCCGAATCTCTCCCGTGTCTCCGTCCAGCACCATCTCGAAAACATCTCTTGCGATCTCGCGATTGCTGAGGATCTTGTATTCAATCTCTTTCATCTCCGTCTCCTGTTTATGCTCTGTGTATGCCCGTCTCCCGGTCATAGACGCAGCGGCCGCCTACGTAGGTAGCCGCCACCTCGCCCTGTACCTCCTGACCGGCGAAAAGCGTACTCTTTCCCATGGAATAGAAGTTTTCCGGATCCACGCACCAGCGCTTCTCCAGATCCATCACCGCGATGTCCGCAGTGACACCGTCCTCAATATACTGCGGTCCCGGCAGTTGGAAGATCTGGCGGGGATTTACCGCCATCAGCTCCACCAGCTTCTCCAGCGTGATGGCGCCGCTGCCCTCCGGGGCCCGATCCACCCGCTGCTCTCCGCAGTCCAGAGGATTCCGCAGCACCAGATTGTGGTAGAGAGATGCAAAGCAGGTCTCCAGTCCCACGATGCCGAAAAGAGACTTGTCCAGTCCCCGGCTCTTTTCCTCTGCCGAATGGGGCGCATGGTCTGTGATGATACAGTCAATGGTGCCGTCCTGAATGCCCCGGATCAGGGCCTCCCGGTCCTCTGCCGAACGAATGGGCGGATTCATCTTCCAGCGGCCGTCTTCTTCTAGGTCCATGTCGGTAAACATGAGATAATGCGGGCCGGTCTCACAGCTGACGCGCACGCCCTCCGCCTTGCAGCGCCGCACATGTTCAACGGTCTCCTTCGTGGAAACATGGCAAATGTGATACTGCACACCGGTTTCCTTCGCAAGCTCCATGTCCCGGGCCGCCTGCTTCCATTCGGAAGCGTTGTTGATGCCCACATGACCGTGCAGACGCGCATATTCTCCGTCGTGGATGCAGCCGCCGGGCTGCAGCTCTGCCTCATCCTCACAGTGGGCCACGATCATCTTGTCGAGGCCGGCCGCCTTCTCCATGGCCGCCTTCATTTCCTCACGCGCCTGCATGCCCTTGCCGTCATCGGAAAAGGCACAGACATAGGGCGCCAACGTCTCCATATCCGAAAGCTTCCCGTGACCGGTCTGCTCCTCGGTAATGCTGCCGTAGGGATAGACGTGCACCAGCGCGTCCCTTTCGATGCAGTCCAGCTCCTGCTGCAGGCGCGGCAGACTGGAGGGCGCCGGCTTCAGGTTGGGCATGGCGCAGACTGCGGTATAGCCGCCGTGGGCCGCTGCCTCCGTTCCGCTCCGGATGGTTTCCTTATACGAAAAACCGGGCTCCCGCAAATGCACATGTACATCTGCGAGGCCCGGAATAATAAACAAGCCGTCCAAATTCTGAACGGCTGCATCCGCTGTATCCGTATTGGAAAAATTCAAATAAAGCTTGTCATCCTTGAGAAGAACGTCCTGCTTTCGAAAGCCGTTCCTTGTAAAAATTTTCGCATTTCTGAGAAGTGTTCTGCTCAC
>CAVELT010000059.1:0-6947 GCA_963616545.1 Dysosmobacter segnis
GATCCACGCCGCCGAGAGCCGTGATGGCCTTGGCCACCGCCGACCAGTTGAAGGTGATGTAGTCATCGATCTTGAGATCCAGGTTGTCCTCCAGCGCCTGAACAGCCTGGGTATGGCCGCCCTTGAAGTAGGCCTCGTTGATCTTATGGTAGTTGTTGTCCCGGTCAATACGGGAGTAGGTATCCCGGTAAACCGAGCAAAGCTTCACATCGCCACTCCGCTTGTCCACGGAGGCCACCATGATCACATCGGAAAGTGCCCCGGCATCCAGATTTCCGTCCCGGGAATCGACGCCGAAAACCGCGATGGTCCAGTAGCGGGAGCCCAGATACGGGGAAATGAAGGACCAGGCCACATTGCAGATCAGCACCGCCAGCAGCAGGAAAAGCACGAGCTTCAGGAAGGGATGCTTCCTCCTGCGCCGTCTTCCCGCGCGGCTGCTTCGGCCGCGGCTGCCCGTGCCCTCCTGCCGCGGCTGCCGGGAGCGCCGCGGTGCTTCCTCCTCATACGGCACATAGTCGTCATCTAAGTATCCTGCTTCATTATCTTCATAATCCTCATAGCCACGGTCATAGCTGCTTCTCTCATGGTATCGGGGGGCGGTTCTGCGGCTGCCGGTCCTGCGCGCCGTTCTCTGTCCGCTCCTTCCCCTGTCATTCATATTTTGTCTTGCCATCTTACGCCTCCTTGCCGGGTCATTATATAACAAGCCGCAGATAAAAAGAACCCCCGGAATCTCTCCGAGGGCTCTGCCTGATCTCATTCTCTTTCCGAATACTTATGTGCTTCCTCCAGCAGCATGTCCTTCACCTTCATGAGCCGCACCTGGGAGGAACGCTCATTCTCATCCAGCTTCATGCTGATGGTATGGATCATTTCCGCCGTTTCCGGGATCGTCACATGCTCCAGCGCATTCACCCTGCGCCGGGTTTCCTCGATGGCATCTGCCATCAGCTGACAGCTCTTTTCGATTTCCGCGAGCTTCAGCATATCCGGCAGAATCTCCGCCAGACTGTGCACCGCATCGTCGAGATCTGCAGAGGTGAAGGCATAGCCGTAGGCGTAAATGTCGTTGGGGTCCTCTGTCCGGGTCTGCGCCTTGAAAACCGGCACCTCCACAGACATGACATTCCGGGTTGTCGCCTCCAGCAGAATTTCCTGCTTCGGCGCCATCAGTGCGTTGTTCAACAGCTCCTCCGACATCGAGGCCCGCGCCAGCACAAAATTCTGATTGGCCGCGCGGACAGCGGCCTCCACCTTCTCCCGAAGAGCCTGATTCTCCCGCACCAGCTCCATGAAACGGCGCATGAGCTCATCCCGCTTATCCTTCAGAAGCTTATGTCCGCGGCGGGCCGTCACCAGCTTTTTTTTCAGCCGGGTCAGCTCCATCCGCGTCGCCATTACTGTTGTGGATGCCATGCTCAGCCTTCTTTCTTCTCGTAGTACTGATCCAGGAGCCGGTCATCGATTCGCTTCAGCTCCGTGCGCGGCAGCATGCGCAGCAGCTCCCAGCCGAGATCCAGCGTTTCCTCAATGGAACGGTCCGTCTGGTAGCCCTGGGAAATGTATCTCTCCTCAAAGGCGTCGGCAAACTTCGCATAGAGCTTGTCCATCTCCGTGAGAGCCGCCTCACCCAGAATGACCTGCAGCTCCTTCGCGTCCTTGCCGCGGGCATAGGCCGCAAAGAGCTGGTTCATGGTGTTGGAGTGATCCTCACGGGTCCGCCCCTTGCCGATGCCCTTATCCTTCAGACGGGAAAGCGACGGCAGTACATCGATGGGCGGCGTGATGCCCCGGCGATAGAGGTTTCGGCTCAGGATGATCTGTCCCTCCGTGATATATCCGGTAAGGTCCGGGATCGGATGGGTCTTGTCATCCTCCGGCATAGACAGAATGGGGATCAGCGTAATGGAACCGTTCTTTCCTCTCTGGCGGCCGGCTCTCTCATACAGGGAAGCGAGGTCTGTATACATGTAGCCGGGATAGCCGCGGCGGCCGGGAACCTCCTTCTTGGCCGCGGAGATCTCCCGCAGCGCATCGGCATAGTTCGTGATGTCCGTCATGATGACCAGAACATGCATGCCCTGATCAAAGGCGAGATACTCTGCCGCTGTCAGTGCCAGACGCGGCGTGGAAATTCGCTCTACCGCTGCATCGTTGGCGAGGTTAATGAACATCACCGAACGGTCGATGGCACCGGTTTCCCGGAAGCTCTCCTGGAAGAAATTCGCCTCCTCAAAGGTGATGCCCATGGCGGCGAATACCACCGCGAAGGGCTCCTCGGTTCCCCGCACCTTCGCCTGCCGCGCAATCTGCGCCGCCAGCTGGTTGTGGGGCAGACCGGAGCCGGAGAAAATCGGCAGCTTCTGTCCACGCACCAGGGTATTCAGTCCGTCAATGGCGGAAATGCCGGTCTGGATAAACTCCTGGGGATAGGCCCGGGCCGCCGGATTCATCGGCAGACCGTTGATGTCCATACGCTTCTCCGGCAGCAGCTCCGGCCCGCCGTCAATGGGCCGGCCCATGCCGTCAAAGACGCGTCCCAGCATATCCGGGGAGACACCGAGCTCCATGGTATGTCCCAGGAAGCGTACCTTGCTGGTCTCGAGATTGATGCCGGTAGAGGCGTCATAGAGCTGCACCAGTGCATTGCCGCCGTCGATCTCCAGCACCTTGCAGCGCCGCTTCTCACCGGTAGAAAGCGTGATCTCCGCCATCTCATCGTAGGTCACGTTTTCCACGCCCTTCACCAGCATCAGCGGGCCCGCAACCTCCTCAATCGTTCTGTATTCCTTCGGCATATCAGTACTCCTCCTTCTCACGAAGCGCCGTCTCCAGCTGCTTCATAAGCTCTGTCTCCGTCTTCTCGAACGCCTGATCCAGTGCCGACTCCTCCGTATACTTAAAACGGCCGATCTGCTCCCGCACCGGAAGGGCGGCCAATTTGTCAACGGAAGCGCCCTTCTCCAGTGCCTCTTTTCCCTGATCATAGTACATAAGGATCAGCTTCATCATCATAAGCTGCTTCTTCAGAGAGGAATAGGTGTCGATCTCGTGGAAGGCATTCTGGTGCAGGAAGTCCTCGCGAATGGACCGGGCGGCCTCCAGCTTCAGGCGGTCGGACGCGGAAATGGCATCCATACCCACGAGCTTCACGATCTCCTCGATCTCCGACTCGTCCTGCAGCAGGCTCATGATCCGTCCCCGGAGCTTCATCCAGTCATTTTCCACGTTTCCGTTGAACCAGGGCGTCAGCTGATCCAGGTAGTTGGAATAGGAGCTCAGCCAGTTGATGGCAGGGAAATGTCTTTGGTACGCAAGTGACGCGTCCAGGCCCCAGAAGACCTTGACGATCCGCAGTGTTGCCTGGGTCACCGGCTCGGAAATGTCGCCGCCGGCGGGGCTCACGGCACCGATCACGGACAGCGCGCCCTCTCTTCCCTCCTTGCCGAGGGAGATCACGCGGCCTGCCCGCTCGTAGAAGCCGGCCAGACGGGAGCCGAGGTAGGCCGGATAGCCCTCCTCACCGGGCATCTCCTCCAGACGGCCGGACATCTCACGCAGCGCCTCCGCCCAGCGGGAGGTGGAGTCGGCCATCAGCGCCACGGAATAGCCCATATCCCGGAAATACTCCGCGATGGTGATGCCGGTATAAATGGAAGCCTCCCGGGCCGCAAAGGGCATATCGGAGGTATTGGCGATCAGAACGGTTCTCTGCATCAGGGACTTTCCCGTCTTCGGATCCTTCAGCTCCGGGAACTCATTCAGCACATCCGTCATCTCATTGCCGCGCTCGCCGCAGCCGATATATACCACGATATCCGCATCTGCCCACTTGGCCAGCTGATGCTGCACCACCGTCTTGCCGGAGCCGAAGGGACCGGGAACCGCAGCCACACCGCCCTTGGCAATGGGGAACAGGGTGTCAATGACTCTCTGTCCGGTGATCAGCGGTCTGTCCGGAGACAGCTTCTGCCGATAGGGTCTTCCCTTACGCACTGGCCAGCGCTGGGCCAGCTTCACCTCGTGCTCTGTGCCCTCTGCATCCTTCACGAGACATACCGTTTCGGTGATATTGTAATCCCCGCTCTCCAGCTTCACGATGGTGCCGGAAATGCCGTAGGGCACCATGATCTTCTGCACCACCACTTCCGTTTCCTGCACGGTACCGATGATGTCACCGCTTTCCACCTCTGTACCGGCAGAAAGCATTGCCTCAAAATGCCATTTCTTCTCCCGGTCCAGCGGCGGCACCTCCACGCCCCGGTGCAGGAGATTCGAATGGGTCGCCTCCATAATGGCATTCAGCGGCCGCTGAATACCGTCATAAATGGAGCCGATCAGTCCCGGCCCCAGCTCCACGCTCATGGGCGCACCGGTGGACACCACCGGCGCACCGGGTCCGAGACCCGAGGTCTCCTCATATACCTGAATCGAAGCCTGATCGCCGTGCATCTCAATGATCTCACCGATCAGCCGCTTCTCGCTGACACGAACCACATCGGACAGATTGGCAGACCGCATGCCCTCGGCAATCACCAGCGGGCCGGCTACCTTCTTGATCCTTCCTTCGCTCATTCCACTATCCTCCATGACTGCTTCTGCAGTCTCTTTTCTCTTGCCTTGCAGCCCTGTCTCACTTCTTGTTGCTCAGGATATCCGATCCCACCGCGCGAAGCACTGACTCTCTCACTGCATTCATTCCGTTTCCGGTATTGCCGCTGACACCCGGGATCAATATGATGGCCGGAAGCCCCCGGGAACGATAATGCTGTACCTCTCTGTCCAGCATGCTCCCCAGCTTCTCCGTCATATAGATCACGGCATATCCGCCCTCGCAGAGCTGATGCAGGGTGCGGGCAGCACTTTCCCGCTCCGTCACCGGAAACGGTTCCATGCCCAGGGCCGCAAAGCCGTAGATGGAATCTCTGTCTCCCATCACCGCAATCTTATGCATAGGTTTCCCTGATCCTTTCCTTTATGATCTCTGCCGGCAGCCGATTCAGCTTGCCGGAAAAAATGATCCGCACCGATTTCATCTCACTTTCCCGGGCCAGCACATAGGCCGCCAGGGGTTCAATGCCGAAGGGCTGATACTTCTGCGGACGAATCTTCTTGATCAGAAGATCATCACACCATTTCTCAAAGGCCGCCATCGAGCAGCGGAAATGCTCTGCGCCTGCTGCATAAGCGGTTTTCTCCACATAGGCCGTCAGAGCATCTGCACCGTTCATAGCCGCCGTGATCAGCTCCTTTTTGTCGAGAGAATCGCATTCCGCGATCGCCCGTTCATAAAAATCCCTTGTCTTTCCCGTGCGCTGGGCCCGCAGCGCAATTTTCAGATCTGCTGAAGCTACCGTGATCTCCGCATAGAGCCGCAGAAAATCGGAATGCGCGCTTTGTCCTGCCCGGTAAATGCTGTCGAGGGCCGCCCTGTCCAGCAGGAGGTCCGAAAGCTGCCCGTCTCCGGTGCGAAGATAGACCTCCAGCGCCGCCTTGGCCGCCTTCGCCATATCCTCCGGCAGCAGCTCAAAGCGCTTTTTCTCAACTGCCTCCCGGATCTGCGCCGCCGGAACGGAGCCGCCGGACGTGTAAATGCCGTCATATTCCTTATGAAGGCGGCTTTCCTTCACCGCCGACTTCAGATTCAGATAATCATCCGCATAGAGAAAGACATCCAGTCTGCGGATATCCTCTCCCAGAATTTCCCGCATGAGCGACCAGGTTTTGCTCTTTTCCTTCTGCAGAATCGACTGCATTTCCGCAGAAGGCGCTGCGTCCCAGCCCTTGTCCCGGAGGATCTGCCGCACCGCCGTCTCATCCGGCGCTGCCAGAAGGCGCTGCATGTCTCCCGCTGTCAGCAGGGCATTCTCCTTCACACGAATGCGCGTCACGGCATAGGCATAAGTATTTGCTGCCATCCGCACTCCTCCTTACTCTGATCCGGCATCCGAAAACAGCTGCGCGGAAATAATGTCCTCCACCCTTTCCCGTTCTGCGGTAAACATGGCCGCAAAGGAGCAGTTTTCCTCGATGCCGCCGTATTCCAGTACGAAGCCGCCGTTGATCCTTCGCGGCTCCCGGGACAGCCGCAGGCTGCCGCCCTTCTTCTTTGCCAGTGCCGCCGCCTGCGGCACGAAGCCCTCCGGCAGTCTCTCCAGATCCCGTGCCGAAAGATACAGTGTCCCGTCTCCCGGCTGCACTGCTGTCTTCAGCAGGGTCAGCAGGTTGCCGAAGTATTCCGCCGCTGGCCGCTCCAGAAGCTGCTTCTCTGCCAGTGCCAGGGTCTCCTGCACCAGGGCCTGCTTTTCCCGGAGTATTCTCTGCCGTACACGAAGGGCTGCGGCAGACTGACTGCGCTCTCTCATGACCGCCGACAGCCTTTTTCCCTTTTCCTGTGCCTCGGCCTTTACGGCCGCAGCTTCCTTCTCCGCCTGCGCCAGAATGTCCTTCTCCTCCGCCCGGGCCTTTTCCAGGATCTCACGAGACTCGCGCTCTGCATCGCTGTGAATTTCATTCAGTATTTTTTCAAGTCCCGACATTTCGTTTCTCCTTCTGTTCTCCCGCTTCCGCAGGATTGCATTCCTTCCTGCCCTTTACAGATTCAGTGATCCGATGCCGAAGATGGCCAGAATGGAGATCAGGAGTGCCAGGATGGCATAGGTCTCTACCATGGCCGGGAAGATCATGGCCTTACCGAACTGGTCCGGCTTCTTTGCCACCAGACCGATGGAGGCCACGGAGGCCTTGCCCTGGTTGATGGCGGAGAGGAGCCCCACAAATGCCATGGGAAGGCAGGCTGCCAGATACAGGAGTCCCTTCGTGAGAGACACATCCGGTGAGCCGCCCATGATGCCGATCTGGGTCAGGGTAATGAAGCCGATCAGCAGACCGTAGATACCCTGTGTACCGGGCAGAAGCTGCAGCACCAGCACCTTTGAGAAGAG
>CAVELT010000060.1:0-27261 GCA_963616545.1 Dysosmobacter segnis
GAAAGAAGCAGCTCTCCCCGATCATGGAGCCGAGGCTCACATAGCCGGTGACCAGAACAATCAAAATCAGCAGGAGCAGCAAAGCAATGGCCACTCGCCAGTCAAACATAATGATCAATGCGCCGGTACAGGCCACACCCTTGCCGCCCCTGAGATGCGGCAGAAAGGTAAAGGTATGGCCGAGAATGGCGCCGAAGCCGGTATACATCACCAGCAGGGTTGTTGCTTCCTCTCCCGGCTTCCACAAAAGATGCAGCAGAAGCACCGGGATCACGGTTTTCGCAATGTCCATCAGGAGCACGGTAAAGCCCGCCTTCTTGCCCAGCGCCCGGGTCACATTGGTGCTCCCGGGATTGCCGGAGCCCACCTCAAAAATGTCCACGCCCTGGGATCTGGCATAGAGATAGCCGTTGGGAATGTTCCCGAAAAGATAACCGATAAACAGGGCGATCACAATCTGCAGAATGCTCATACCTTTTCCTCGCCTCTCTCACGAATGATGAAGCGAAGGGGCGTGCCCACAAAGCCAAAGGCCTCCCGCACCTGGTTCTCAATGTATCTGGTATAGGAGAAATGCATCAGCTCCCGATCATTGACAAAAATCACGAAGGTAGGCGGCTCCACACCGATCTGGGTCATATAGAACAGCTTCAGGCGCTTGCCCTTATCGGAAGGCGGCTGCTTCATGGCCGTTGCCCGGGTCATGATCTCATTCAGCACGCCTGTCTTGATGCGCAGTGTCTGATTCTGCCGCACCAGATCCACCAGATCAAAGATCTTGTTCAGGCGCTGTCCGGTTTCCGCGGAAATGAAGAGGAACTCCGCATAGTCCATATAGGCGAACTTTTCCTTCAGCTTCAGCGTAAACTCCTGCATGGTCTTGTCGTTCTTTTCAATGGCATCCCATTTGTTGACGCAGATGATGACGCCCTTGCCGGATTCATGTGCGATACCGGCGATTCTCGCATCACCGTCCGTCACACCCTGGGTCGCATCGATCAATACCAGGCAAATGTCGGCGCGATCCACAGCCGCAACGGTCCGAATAACAGAATAACGCTCGATGTCATCTGTGATCTTGCCCTTCCGGCGGATACCTGCCGTATCGATAAAGACAAAATGCTCGCCGTTATGCACCAGCTCTGTATCAATGGCATCTCTGGTGGTGCCGGCCACATCCGAGACAATGACGCGGTTCTGCCCCAGCAGCTTGTTGATCACAGAGCTCTTGCCCACATTGGGCTTGCCGATCAGGGCAATCTTCACATAATCATTGTCGGAAGCATCTGCCAGCTCCTTGGGGAAATGCTTCACCACCTCATCCAAGAGGTCACCGATTCCCATCTGATTGACCGAGGAAACGCCGAAGGGATCTCCGAGGCCCAGATTGTAGAACTCGTAAATGTCATTGCCGAACTTCTGGAAATTGTCCACCTTGTTGACACAGAGCACCACGGGCTTGCCGGACTTCCGCAGCATGTCCGCCACCTCATAGTCCGCATCCACCACGCCGGTACGCACATCCGTCACAAAAATGATCACATCTGCCGTATTGATGGCCAGCTCCGCCTGGGAACGCATCTGCTGCAGGATAATATCTCCCGACTCCGGCTCGATACCGCCTGTGTCCACCAGTGTGAATTTATGGTTCAGCCACTCTCCCTCTGCATAGATACGGTCCCGGGTAACGCCCGGCGTATCCTTCACGATGGAGATCTGCTTTCCTGCGATCAGATTAAAAAGTGTGGACTTTCCGACATTGGGACGGCCCACCACCGCAACAATTACTTTTCTCATCTTTTTCTCCGTTTTCTTTAACACAACAGCTATGTTTTACCATAGATCTTTTGTTTAGGCAATTGTTTTGGTAAATGCAAAAGAGAGAGACGCATCTCTGCGTCTCTCTCCCGTAAAGCTTTCAGAGCTTACTGTACTTTAATTACTTGTTGTACATATCAAGCAGCTTCTTCAGGTGCTCGTATCTCTCCTTAGCCTCTTCCTCGTTCTTTGCATCCAGCTTAGCTGCACGCTCAGGGTTCTTCAGAGCAAGTGACAGGTAACGTACCTCGCCCTTCAGGAAGTCCTGATAGCCCTCGTACTTCGGCTCCTTGGAATCCAGAGTGAACTTCTTGTCGCCGCCCAGCGGGTTGAAACGGAAGTTGTTCCAGTATCCGGACTCAACAGCCAGCTTCTCCTCGGTCATAGCCTTAGCCATGCCCTTCTTGATGCCGTGGTTGATACAAGGTGCATAAGCGATGATCAGGGACGGTCCCGGATATGCCTCAGCCTCAGCAATAGCCTTCACAGTCTGCTGCATGTCAGCGCCCATAGCGATATGTGCTACATATACATAGCCATAGGACATTGCGATGCCTGCCAGATCCTTCTTCTTGGTCTCCTTACCGCCGGCTGCGAACTGCGCAACAGCACCGGTCGGAGTAGACTTGGAAGACTGTCCGCCTGTGTTGGAGTAAACCTCGGTATCGTAAACCATCACGTTGATGTCCTTGCCGGAAGCAAGTACATGATCCAGTCCGCCGAAACCGATATCATAAGCCCAACCGTCACCACCGAAGATCCACTGGCTCTTCTTAGCGAGGAAGTCCTTATTCTTAACCAGATCCTTGGAGATCTCGTCTGTCTTGTCTGCCAGAGCAGCTACCAGCTTCTCTGTTGCCACACCGTTGGTTGCGCCAACTGTGAAGGTATCCAGATACTCCTGGCAAGCATCCTTAACAGATGCATCTGCCTCAGCCAGTCTCTCAACCTGCTTCTTCAGTCTGTCACGGATTGCGTTCTGTGCGAGCAGCATACCATAACCGAACTCAGCGTTATCCTCGAACAGAGAGTTGTCCCAAGCCGGGCCCTGTCCCTTAGCGTTTACTGTGTACGGTGTGGACGGTGAAGAGTTACCCCAGATGGAAGAACATCCTGTTGCATTGGCAATGTACATTCTCTCACCGAAGAGCTGTGTGATGAGCTTAGCATACGGTGTCTCACCACAGCCCGGGCATGCGCCTGAGTACTCGAACAGCGGCTTCTTGAACTGAGATCCCTTAACAGAAACCTCCTTGAACTTAGCCACAACATCAGCCTTCTCCGGCAGCTTCTCAGCATAGTCGAAGTACTGCTGTCTGTTCAGGTTCTCACCGATCGGGGACATGGTCAGAGCCTTCTCACCCTTCTTGCCGGGACATACATTTGCGCAGGATCCGCATCCGGTACAGTCAAGAACAGAGGTCTTGATGCCGAACTTGTAGCCGGGCATGCCGGTCAGATCCTTTGTGGTGTTGCCTTCCGGTGCTGCAGCAGCCTCAGCCTCAGTATAAGCGAAGGGTCTGATGGCACCATGAGGACATACATAGGAACAGAAGTTACACTCGATACAGTTGTCCGGATTCCATACAGGAACGTTAACGGCAATGCCTCTCTTCTCGTAAGCAGCTGTTCCGGAAGGTGTTGTACCGTCTACATACGGCTTGAAAGCGGATACCGGCAGGTTGTTTCCTTCCTGAGCGGAAACGGCATTCTGGATGTTGTTGACGAAATCAAGAACGTCCTTCTTGCCCTCTGTCTTATCCTTAAACTCAAGGCCTTCATCTGCGCAGTTGGCCCAGTCAGCCGGAACCTCAACCTCTTCGAAGGCATTTGCACCGGCATCGATAGCTGCCCAGTTCTTCTTAACAACGTCCTCACCCTTACGGCCGTAGGTCTTCTGAGCCGCATCCTTCATGAGCTTGTTTGCCTCAGCAGGAGGGATGATGCCTGTCAGTGTGAAGAAAGCAGACTGCAGAATGGTGTTGATACGTGTCGGGCCCATGCCTGTCTCAATACCGATCTTTACACCGTTAATGATGTAGAACTTGATCTTGTGATCAGCCATGTACTTCTTCATCTGGCCGGGAAGGTGATTTGCAACCTCATCCTTGCTCCATGCGCAGTTCAGAAGGAAGGTACCGCCGTCAACCAGCTCCTGTACCATGTTGAACTTGGTTACGTATGCCGGATTGTGGCAGGCAACGAAGTTTGCTCTATGGATCAGGTAGGTAGACTTGATCGGCTTCTTACCGAAACGCAGGTGAGACATGGTAACGCCGCCGGACTTCTTGGAATCATAATCGAAGTAAGCCTGAGCATACATGTCAGTGTTGTCACCGATGATCTTGATGGAGTTCTTGTTGGCACCTACAGTACCGTCGGCACCGAGACCCCAGAACTTACAGTTAACGGTTCCCTCCGGTGTGGTAACCAGCGGAGCGCCGACCGGCAGTGAGAGATAGGTTACATCATCGTTGATGCCGATGGTGAATCTCTTCTTCTCTGTGTTGTTGTAAACAGCAACGATCTGTGCCGGTGTGGTATCCTTGGAACCAAGGCCGTAACGTCCGGACAGTACGGTGCAGCCTGCGAACTTGCTTCCCTGCAGAGCAGCAACAACATCCAGGTACAGCGGCTCGCCGATGGAGCCCGGCTCCTTTGTTCTGTCAAGAACAGTGATCACCTTAGCGGTCTCCGGAATAGCGGAAAGGAAGGCCTCTGTAGAGAACGGTCTGTACAGTCTTACCTTCACAACGCCGACCTTGGCACCCTCTGTCTTCACGAGGTAGTCGATGGTCTCCTCGATGGTGTCGTTTACGGAACCCATGGCAATGATGACATGCTCAGCATCTGCAGCACCATAGTAGTTGAAAAGCTTGTACTCTGTTCCGAGCTTGGCATTTACCTTGTCCATGTACTCCTGAACGATTGCCGGAAGTGCATCATAGTAAGGGTTGGATGCCTCACGAGCCTGGAAGAAGATATCCGGGTTCTGTGCAGAGCCTCTCTCAACAGGATGGTTCGGATTCAGGGCATTGGCTCTGAACTCGTCAACATACTGCCAGTCTACCATATCCTTCAGATCCTCGTAGTCCCACTCCTCGATCTTCTGAATCTCGTGAGAGGTTCTGAAGCCGTCGAAGAAGTTGATGAAAGGAACCTTGCCCTTCAGAGCAGACAGATGTGCAACCGGGGTCAGATCCATAACTTCCTGTACGGAAGATTCGCAGAGCATAGCGCAGCCGGTCTGACGGCAGGCCATAACATCAGAGTGATCACCGAAGATGGAAAGTGCGTGAGAAGCAACTGCACGGGCAGATACATCAAACACACCGGGAAGCTGCTCACCGGCAACCTTGTACAGGTCCGGGATCATCAGCAGAAGACCCTGAGAAGCGGTGAAGGTGGTGGTCAGAGCACCGGCAGCAAGGGAGCCGTGTACTGCACCGGCAGCACCAGCCTCAGACTGCATCTCGGTAACCTGTACGGTCTCGCCGAGGATGTTCTTTCTTCCTTCTGTTGCCCACTCATCTACATGCTCGGGCATGACGGATGACGGCGTGATAGGAAAGATCGCAGCGACTTCTGAAAATGCATAAGATGCATGTGCAGCAGCCTGGTTTCCATCCATAGTTTTCATTTTTCTTGCCATAAGAATTCCTCCTAAAAAAATGAATAGCCACATTGGATGCGGTTAGTTATATGAGAACCCACACGGGACATCATACACATAGAACAGTATAGCATTTTCCGTTTAAAAAGCAAAGAAAAACCATTCGGTACAAAATAAAATACAATCATTTTGCACGAAGATAGTTACATATACCTAACTCAGCATCGTGTACTATGTCCAATTTTGCCAATACTCCTTCGTAAAAATAAACAGACAGGAGCCGGACCAGCCCCTGTCTGTTTGGTTATTTTTTTGTCATTCCTGATAACTTATTCACAGAGTCCTGTTTTCATTCTGTCAGGATTCTCCCGGGCCTCCGGAAATCACGTCATCTCCGCCGGAAGGACCGCCGTCCGAAATCACCGGTCCCTGAGAAACTGTCGTATCGGTCTTCGTGGTCTCCGGTGCAGGAGAAGCCTGCGTCTGCGCCGCCGTTGTTGCTGCCGTACTGCTTTCCGCTGCCGCTGTGCTTTCTGCTGCCTTGCTGCTCTCTGCTGCCGCACTCTCCGCGCTGCTGCTTTCTGCCGCACTGCTGCTCTCCGCTGCCGTGGTTGCACCTTCCGCATACTTCTTCGGCGTATGTCCCTTGTAGCTCGTATAGTGATCCTTCACCTTCTCGGTCTTGCCGTTTGTGGTGATGATCTTATAGGCCTGCCACTCCGAGCCTGCGGAGCCGCTGCTCTCGCTGCCCTCTGCGGGTGTGATGATCTGCGCCGCCGGTACCGGCAGATCCTTCACCTTCTCTGAGGTCAGCTCCCATGTAACGCCCTCCGGCAGAATCCGCACGCCGTAGATGGAAATGGTCAGGCTCTGATCGGAATAGCTTGCACGAATGCCGATGGGATAATCGGAATTGTTCACAAACTGGTAATCCGGTCCCGGCCAGGATACGGTAGCATCCATGCCCGGCGTTACATAGGTAGGTGCAAAGGTATGGGACCGCCGATAGGTCGTTGTCAGACCGGCACGGAACACCGCATTGTACAATGTCGTGGATACCTGGCAGACACCGCCGCCTACCTCCTGCACCACTTCGCCGTTGTTGTAGGCCGGCGCGCCGCCGTAGCCCTTGTCCTCTGTTCTCTGTCCCACTGTATCATTGAAGGAAAATTCCTGGCCCGGCTTCACTACCGTTCCGTTCAAGGCCTTCGCCGCCAGCTGAATGTTCTTGTTCCGCACAGCGTTGGAGGTGGTCTTCGTGGTATAGCTGCCAATGGTGGTGTACTTGCTCTTAACAGAGCCGGAAGGAGAAACCGCATTGCCGACCGCAGTGATTTCCTCCGTATAATTTCCGGCAGAAAGCGCCGCCAGCACCTTTTCTGCCGTAGCGTCCGCATCGATCTCGTAGCCGTCCTTGCTGCCGCCGAAAACAAAGTCACCCTTTTCGCTGTCATAGCCGGTGAGGCCGCCGTTGGTGGCAGACATCTTCCATACCAGCGCAAGCTGCGTCATTTCATCCTTTATTGTATCGGTGAAGTCCGGCAGCTGCAGTGCATAATCCGCCTGCGGCGCGGCACTGCTGCTTTCCGCACTGCTCTCCTCTGTGCTCTCCTTAGCTTTGCTCTTCTCCTTTTCCTTCTCAGCAGACTCCTTAGCTGCATTCTCTGCCGCCATGGAGGAAGCGATGCCGTCCCGCTTACTGTCATAATCCGCAAAGATCTGATCTACATAGCTTTTTAATGTTTCCTGAATCAGATCCGGCACAGCAAACTCACTCTTCGTCGGCCGAATGGCCACGGAAGCATAGGGGCTGCTGACCTCCACACGTTCCTCGGTTCCCTCATCATCTGTACCGCCGCCGGAGCTCTCCTGCTGCTTCTGACTTTCCGCCTCCAGGTCAACCATAGTAAAGGAATCCAGATTCGGATTCGGGTTTTTCACCGTCAGTGACCAGCTGTAGCTCTCCTGCAGCTTGGCCAGAACCTCATCCTCCGTCATGCCCTTCAGATTCAGAAGCTCTGCATTCGGTGCCAGAGCCGAATAATCCAGGTACAGGTCGGTATTGATCACATTCTGATCCAGCACCAGTGCCGTGGTTTCCGCGACCTCACTCTCCTCTGCCGTTCTTTGTCCCAGAAGCCCGCTCTTAAACAGTGCCGCTGCACCGATCACCAGAACTGCCGCTGCCACAACGCCGCCGACAGCCAGTCCCGTCCTGCCGTTCCCGCCTTTGCCGCGGCGGTTCCGGGAGCCGCCGTAGCCTCCGCTGTAGCTGCTTCTGCTGCCGCTGGTGCCGGATTTCCCGGTCTCCCGGCTGTAAGTGCCTCTTTCGTTTACCTTATTCCGGGCATTTCTGCCCCTTGACGCCCCGCGTGCCCGGGAGCCTCCCCGTCTCTCATCATTGTAGTCTCTGTTCATCTGCTCACCTGCTCTATATTCTGTCACCTAAAAGATTTTTCAAACCGCCCGTTCTCCTCTTTCATCTGAAAAATTTAGAAAATTTTTAGATTTATTTCCAGTCGGTGCTACTTATCTTATCACATTTGCAGGTTTTGTATATCGCTATTTTGATAAAAAACAATTGACGAATGTCTTAAGACAGATAAAAAAATGCCCTGCCTCCCGAAGGAAAACAGGGCATCTTAAATGCTATTACTTTACAACAAAATTTACGATTTTTCCGGGAACATAAATTTCCTTCACAATGTTTCCCGTCAGCTTATCGGCAACCGCAGCCTTGGCCTTTTCCAGTACGGATGCCTTGTCCTCATTCTGCTGAATCAGGATCACGGCTCTGGTTTTTCCGTTCTGCTGTACCGGAATCTCCAGCTCATCGGTCTTCATAGCCTCTTCGTCATACTCCGGCCAGCCGCCGTGGAATACGGTATCCTCGCCGCCCAGATCATGCCAGCACTCCTCTGCCATATGGGGTGCGAAGGGAGCCAGAAGGATGGAGAAGGTCTTCAGTGTCTCCTTATCCATGCCGCCGTGCTTCTTGGCCAGATCCACCATGGCATTGTTGTACTCCATGAAGCCGGAAACCACAGTATTCAGTGAAAAGGCTTCAAAACGCTGCTCAATGTCATGCACCAGATTGTGGCGAAGACGAATCATATCCTTGGTCGCCTCGATGTCCTTGTCCTTGGACTCCTGCACCAGATTATAGAAGCGGTTCAGGAAGCGGTACACACCGTCGATACCGCGGTCGTCCCACTCGGCATCCAGCTCAGGCGGGCCCACAAAGAGCTCATAGAGCCGGAGGGCGTCACAGCCGTAGTCACGTACCAGATCATCCGGAGAAACAACATTACCCTTCGACTTCGACATCTTGATGCCGTTCTTTCCGGTGATCATACCCTGGTTGAAGAGCTTCGTGAAGGGCTCATCAAAGCCGATCACACCGATGTCGTACAGGAACTTGGTCCAGAAACGGGAATACAGAAGGTGCAGCACCGCATGCTCTACGCCGCCGACATACATATCCACCGGCAGAAGCTTATCGGCCTTCTCCCGGTTCACCAGCTCCTGATCGTTGTTGACATCCACATAGCGCAGGAAGTACCAGGAGGAGCCTGCCCACTGGGGCATGGTATTGGTTTCCCGCTTTGCCGGGCCGCCGCAGTTCGGACACTTGCAGTTCACCCAGTCTGTCATGGCAGCCAGCGGAGACTCTCCGGTACCGGTGGGCTCATAGTTCTCCACCTCCGGCAGCCGCAGCGGAAGCTCGCTCTCCGGCACAGCCACATTGCCGCAGCTCGGGCAGTGCACGATAGGGATCGGCTCGCCCCAGTATCTCTGGCGGGAGAATACCCAGTCACGCAGCTTGTAGCTGACGGTCTTCTTGCCGAAGCCCATCTTCTCGATCATCAGCGGCGCTTCCTTCTTCAGGACAGCAGACTCCATGCCGTTCCACTCACCGGAGTTGATC
Organism: Dysosmobacter segnis; assembly: GCA_963616545.1. Taxonomy (GTDB): domain Bacteria; phylum Bacillota; class Clostridia; order Lachnospirales; family Lachnospiraceae; genus Oribacterium. The sequence goes on from CAVELT010000060.1 coordinate 9,360, forward strand.
ATCGTGCCGGCTGCCTCGGTATAGGCCTCCTGCATATCCTCGATCTCCTTGCCGTCCTTTGCAATGACCTGAATGATGGGCAGGTCAAACTTCTTGGCAAAGGCAAAGTCTCTGGCATCATGGGCCGGCACGCACATGATGGCGCCGGTGCCGTGATCTGCCAGTACATAATCGGAAATCCAGATCGGCGCCTTCTTGCCGTTCAGCGGGTTCACCGCATAGCTTCCGGTAAACTCACCGGTCTTGTCCTTGTCATTTACCGACATACGGTCCACATTGGACTTATTGGCAGCCATCTGCACATAGCGCTCCACTGCCTCACGATGCTCGTCTGTGGTCAGCTTCTTCACCATGGGATGCTCCGGTGCCAGCACCAGGAAGGTAGCGCCGTGAAGGGTATCCGGTCTGGTGGTGAACACGGTCAGCTTCTCGTCGGAATTCTCGATGCCGAAGTCCACCTCTGCACCGTAGGAGCGGCCGATCCACTCGGTCTGCATCTTCTTTACTTTCTCCGGCCAGTCCAGCTTGTCCAGATCATCCAGCAGTCGATCTGCATAGGCCGTGATCTTCAGCATCCACTGACGCAGATTCTTCTTGGTTACCGGTGTACCGCAGCGCTCGCACTTGCCGTCTACCACCTCTTCGTTGGCAAGGCCGGTCTTGCAGCTGGGGCACCAGTTGATGGGGAACTCCTTCTCATAGGCAAGTCCCTTCTTGAACATCTGCACAAAGATCCACTGCGTCCACTTATAGAACTTCGGATCTGTGGTGTTCAATTCCATGTCCCAATCATAAAGGGCATTGATCTGCTTCAGCTGACGCTTGATGTTCTCCACGTTCTTCTTCGTGGTAATGGCCGGATGAATGCCCATCTTGATGGCATAGTTCTCCGCCGGAAGACCGAAGGCATCCCAGCCCATGGGATGGATCACATACTTACCCTTGATCAGCTGATAACGGGACCAGGCATCGGAGATCACATAGCCTCTCCAGTGTCCTACATGCAGACCGGAGCCTGAGGGATACGGGAACATATCCAGACAGTAGTACTTCTCCTTCTTGCCGTCATTGGCATTGATGGGATTCTGATCCCAATAGGCCTGCCATTTCTTTTCTATCGCTTCATGATTGAATCTTGCCATGGTTTTCTCCTTACCGTTTTTTCCTTTGTGCATTGCACAGCAATTAATTATAAATCAATTTATGCATTCGTCAACCGTTCTGCGGTTCCTTCCGACATACGTCCTTGGAATTGCTGGCATGCTCTGCCCGGAAAAAGTCATAAACCCGCCGGGCGGAATAGTCATCCATGTGCGGACAGGCCGAAAGCTCCTCCAGAGATGCCGAGCGTACATGATCTACATCCTTGAACTGCCGAAGCAGTGCCCGCTTCCGCACCAGTCCCACACCGGGAATATCATCCAGAATGGAGCGGATCTGTTCGCGGCTCCGCAAAGAACGATGGTACTCAACAGCAAAGCGGTGCACTTCATCCTGGATCCGCGTCAAAAGCTTAAAGGCTTCTCCGGTCAGCGAAAGCGGCAGCTCCTCGTCATGATAGAGGAGGGCCCGGGTCCGGTGCCGGTCATCCTTCACCATGCCGCACACTGTTACCGAATGAATGTCCAGATTCTCCAGTACCTCTTCGCAGATATGGACCTGTCCCTTGCCGCCGTCCATGAGAATCAGATCCGGAAAGCTGGAAAAGGAGCCCAGCTCGTTCTTTTTTCCCTTGGCAGCATTCTCTGCCATTTCCTTCAGACCGTGCGTAAAGCGCCGCGTCAGCACCTCCCGCATGGAGGCATAGTCATCCGGTCCCTGCACAGACTGTATGCGGAACTTACGGTAATCATTGGGCTTGGGCCTTCCGTTGATATAGACCACCATGGAGCCCACGTTCTGCGCCCCGGATATATTGGAAATATCGTAAGATTCAATCCGCACCGGCGGCTTCGGCAGACCGATCACCTCGCCCAGCTCCTGAATGGCCTTATTGGTCTTCTTGTCCTGTTCCCGATACTGCTGGCTGTAACGGTTCATCAGAATTCCGGCATTGGTCACCGCCAGCTCCACCAGCTTTTCCTTCATTCCCTTCTGGGGCGCCCGCAGGACTACCCGTCTCCCCTTCGCCTGACTCAGCCATTCCGAAAGCACCTTCTCCTCCGGCAGCGGCGTCTGCACCCAGATCTCCCGGGGGATGAAGGGTGTCCCGTTGTAGTACTGCTGAATAAAGCTGGTGAGAATTTCCTCATCCGAGGCTTCCTGGTCAATGCTGATAAACTGATGGTCCCGTCCGATGATCTTGCCATCCCTGACAAAGAAGATCTGGATAATGCAGTCGTTCCACTGCCTGCGCATACCCACAATATCCCGGTCCTCCTGATCATAGGCCGTGATCTTCTGCCGGTTCTGCACCGCCTCGATGGCACGAATCAGATCCCGCATCTCCATCGCTGTTTCGAAATCCAGATTGTCAGAGGCCCGGCTCATCTTCAGAGAAAGCTCCTTCAGAATGTCTTCATATTTTCCGTTCAGAAAATCGATGGCTTCCCGCACTCGTTCCAGATAGACAGCCCGGGACTGACGGCCTGTACATGGACCGTCGCACTGCTTCATATCATAATAGATGCAGTGCCTCTCCAATGGATGATCCTCCGTAAAGCTTTTGTCGCAGTTCCGGATATGAAAGCTTTTCCGCAGCAGGTCCAGCACCTCCTGCACCTGCTCCATGGACGCATAAGGCCCGAAGTACTTTCCCCGGTCGTTCCGCCGCTTTCTCACAGAAATGATGCGGGGATACTGCTCATCCATGGTCACCTTGATATAAGGATAATTCTTATCATCCTTCAGCAGCGTATTGTACCGCGGCTTATACTCCTTGATCAGATTGGACTCAAGAATCAGTGCCTCCAGCTCCGAATCCACCACAATGTACTCAAAGCGTTCGATCAGACTCACCATCTGCTGGATCTTTGCTGATTTCTTATAGGATTTCTGAAAGTACTGCTTTACACGGTTGCGGAGGACCTTTGCCTTGCCCACATAAATCACCTCATCCTTGGGGCCATGCATCAAATAAACTCCCGGCATTGCCGGGAGCTTCTGAAGTTCCTCCTGAATCTGAAAACTGCTGTCGCTCATTCCCTGCCTCCGCTACACACTTTGTCAGCGCTTCTATTCTGCTGCCTTAAACGCCGTCCAGTCATAGCGGTTAGCCGCATTCCAGATCAGCCACTCCTCGCCGCCGCTGTCATAGACTGCCCGTATCTGCTCCTGCAGCTCCTCCGCACCGTACTCCAGGTGCTGCTCCAGATAGCTTGCCGTAAAGCCCTGCAGCCAGGGCCGCACCACAGCCTGGGATGCATCGGTGCTGTCAGCCTTAGCCTTCTTTAACGCCTTTTCAGAGCTTGCCATAGCGCTTTTTATCGTCTGATAGGGCTCCAGATCCGGATGTGCAAGCCCGAAATTGCCGTCTCCGTAGTGAGACGGATAAATCATGGGACACATGTAATCTGCCGCCGCCGACATTTCCCCGTAATCCTGTCCCACGGCCTCCGCATCCTCATAGGAGTCAATGATGGTGCCGAAAACATCCGTGGACATAAATATGCCGTACTCTGCCATTCTGTCGGACATGTACTGCACGAAGCGTGTGATAATTTCTGTTTTTCCGCAGTCTGCATCCTTATGTGCCACAGACTGCATGCCCTTTTCCGTGCAGAAGCGCACGTAGTCCAGCTGTACCTCATCGAAGCCGGCCCGGGCGCAGCCCTCTGCCACCGCATCCAGATATTCCCAATACTCCTGCTTATACGGATTTACCCAGCTCATGCCGGAATGGTCATAGAACAGTGTCCCGTCTTCCTTCTGCTCCATCAGGTCCGGCCGCAGCTCCGCCATATGCGGATCCCGGAAGCAGACCACTCTGGCTATGACATAGATGCCGTGGGAATGCAGGGTGCTCACCAGCTCCGGCAGATCCTTAATTGTCTTTGCCGATTCACCCAGGGTCTGCAGCGTCTCCGAATTCAGTTCGATCGCCAGCTTTCCTTCATCATTCTTGACGTCAATCACCACAGCATTCAGTTCTGTCTCATCAATATGCGAAATAATCTCCTCCATGCGGTCCGATCCCGCTGTGGAGTCCGTCAGGTAAATGCCTTTTACCTTCGTTCGTTCCCGACTGATCTCTTTTTTGACAAAGCTGTTCTCATCAGTCTTTTTCTCTTCTGCCGCTTTTGCTTCCTCTGCTTCCCGGGAGGCTTCCGCAAGGGATTCCTCCGCCAGAGACTCCTCCGCCAGCTCCGATTCATATTCCTGAAGCTCGCTGGATTTGTTGACATGGTAAACAAGCATATGCTTGCCGCAGCCCGTCATCAGAAGACCGGCCAGCAGTGTGAGACAGACAATCCGTACAAGCGTAAAAATCTTTTTCATATTTTACCTCGTATTTTCGCCTGTATGATAGGGACATTATACCACTTTATCGAATTTGCGCAACTCAATTTGGGAATCGGGCTATTCTATGACAATATTCGGTACCTGAATTTCGGAAATTTTTTCCAAAATAGTGCTGTGGACGCATCACAGGGAAGCTCACCCTTCGCAGTGCACTCCTATGATAACAAAAAAGGGAATCCGCCAAAGCAGATTCCCTTCTTTTCGTCACATATTCAGTTCAGGATCAGTCCTCAACCTTAACGATCTCACGCTTATTGTAAGAACCGCATGCCTTGCAGACTCTGTGAGGCATAACAAGCGCACCGCACTTGGAACACTTTACCAGGTTCATAGCACCCATCTTCCAGTTAGCTCTTCTGCTATCTCTATGTGCCTTTGAAGATTTATTCTTAGGACAAATTGACATACTTACACCTCCTTCGTCATACCGGGCCTTATATCCAAACGGTTTTGATTTTGTATTCAAGATACGCAGCGTTCAAAATACACTTGCGCGCTGCGCACTCGATAAACAATACTACATTTCCCTATGAAATGCAAGTACTTTTTGACAGGATTCCGAAGCTCAGCCCTCAACCAGTCTCAGGGTATCTCTTGCGATAGCCAGCTCCTCGTTGGTGGGGATCAGGAAGATCTTTACCTTGGAGTCGTCAGCAGAGATCAGTCTCTCCTCACCACGCACATCGTTTCTCTCATCATCGATCTTTGCGCCCAGGAAGCCCAGGTACTCCTCTACGATGAGCTTTCTGGTCTTCTTGTCGTTCTCGCCGACACCGGCAGTGAAGGCAATGGCGTCTACGCCGTTCATTGCTGCTGCATAGGAGCCGATGTACTTCGCCACTCTGTAGCGGAAAGCCTCCAGAGCCACCTCAGCCATGTGGTTGCCATCCTCTGCTGCCTTCTCTACATCACGGAAGTCAGAGGATACACCGGACAGACCCAGAACGCCAGACTTCTTGTTGAGGATGTTCAGCACCTCATCCACTGTCTTGTGCTCATGGTTGCAGATGAACTGAACCGCTGCCGGATCAATATCACCGGAACGGGTTCCCATGATCAGGCCCTCCAGCGGAGTCAGACCCATGGAAGTATCTACGCCCTTGCCGCCGATGGAAGCAGAGATGGAAGCACCGTTGCCCAGGTGGCATACGATAACCTTTGCCTTCTCCGGATCCAGGTTGCCGAAGCGGATGGTCTCCTTGGATACATAGCCGTGAGAGGTGCCGTGGAAGCCGTAGCGGCGGATGCTGTACTTCTCATAGTACTCTGTGGGGATAGCATAGTAGTAAGCCTTCTCCGGAAGCGTCATGCCGAAGGTGGTGTCGAATACAGCCACATTCTTCTTGCCCGGAACAACCTTCTCGCAGGCCTCGATGCCCATGAGGTTTGCCGGGTTGTGCAGAGGGCCGAGATCGAAGCAGGAGCGAACGATCTCCTTCACGCGCTCGTCCACAACGCAGGACTCGGTGATCTGTGTACCTGCATGGAGAACACGATGTCCGATGGCACCAATCTCGTCTACAGACTTTACCACACCGTGCTCTGCATCGGTCAGTGCATCAAATACCAGCTTAACAGCTACAGAGTGATCCGGAACCGCTGTCTCTACAACGAAATCCTCCTTGCCGGCTGCCTTGTGTGTCAGCTTGCTGCCGTCGATGCCGATTCTCTCCACCAGACCCTTTGCCAGTACCGACTCATCCTCCATATCGATCAGCTGATACTTGAGAGAGGAAGAACCGCAGTTTACTACCAGAATTTTCATGTAACTATATCTCCTTTATTTATTAACCGTTCTGCTGAGCCTGTACTGCAGTGATGGCAACCACACCTACGATATCGTCAGCGAAGCAGCCTCTGGACAGGTCGTTTACCGGCATGGACAGACCCTGAAGAACCGGACCGTAAGCGCCGGCCTTTGCCAGTCTCTGTACCAGCTTGTAGCCGATGTTGCCGGCCTCAAGGGACGGGAATACCAGTGTGTTGGCATGTCCTGCTACCGGGCTTCCCGGTGCCTTGGACTCACCCACTGACGGAACCAGAGCAGCATCCAGCTGCAGCTCGCCGTCCAGTGCCAGCTCAGGGAATCTCTCATGTGCGATCTTAACGGCATCAGCCACCTTGGTTACATCGTCATGCTTTGCAGAGCCCTTGGAAGAGTAGGACAGCATAGCCACCTTCGGCTCAGCGCCAACCAGCATCTTGAAGCTCTCTGCAGAAAGGCCTGCGATCTCAGCCAGCTTGTTGGAATCGAAATCGGTGTTAACCGCGCAGTCAGCGAATACGAACAGACCGTTCTCACCGTACTCACAGTCAGCAACCTCCATCAGGAAGAAGCCGGAAACAGAGCCGATGCCCGGCTTGGTCTTCAGCAGCTGCAGAGCCGGTCTGATGGTGTTGCCGGTAGAATGGCAGGCACCGGATACGGCACCGTCTGCATCGCCGCACTTACACATAAGGCATGCATAGTACATGTAATCCTTTTCCATCTGCTCCTGAGCCTGCTCCGGAGTTACACCCTTCTTTGCTCTCAGCTCAACGAACTTGTCGATGTACTTCTGCTTGTTCGGATCGTTGAACGGATCCACAATCGTGGCACCGGAGATATCATAGCCCTGGCCGTACTTCTCGATCTCCTCCGGAGTACCGATGATCACGATATTCGCGATATCCTCCTTCAGAATCTTCTCGGCAGCCTCGTAGGTTCTCTTGTCCATTGACTCCGGAAGAACGATAGTCTTCTTGTTGGATCTTGCTCTTTCCTTGACCTTGTCAATAAATGCCATTGGTGTTTCTCCTCTCATTAAATAAGAATTATTGATCCCCTGCGGCAAGCCGCAGAAGTTTGTATACAATACTTCATGCAGAAATATTATACTCGATTCCAAACCGTCCGCAAGACATGGGTAAGCCCTTTCCATGCATCTTTTTCAATGCAAGGCCGACTTATTCCTTCTCAAAGCGCTCCAGGTTCACAACCATGATGGTGGCGCCCCCGATTTCCACGCTCATAGGCATGGTGCTGTAATTCATCATCGTCGTGCCGGACATATAGGGCATATTCACGGTGATCTTCTGCCGCTTGCCGCACTGCTGCTTGATCAGGGCGATGCAGCCGTCCACCAGATTGTCCTCGGTGGCGATCATCAGTGTGGTGTTGCCCTTCCGCAGGAAGCCGCCGGTGGTCGCCAGCTTCGTCACCTGAAAACGCTCCTTCATCAATGCGGATACCACATCATCCTCATTATCATTTCGTATAATTGCGTAAATCAATTTCATGCTGTATTCCTCCGCGCGCATCTATTTCCTATATATGATAACCAAAAATTCTCTATAAAACAATCAGCTTTTCAGTAAAATCGTTGTGCGGCTGCTCCGAAAGCTGCTGCCACAGGGCCGCGGCAAAGAAATCCGCCCGAAGGGACGGATCTGCCGACAGCGTCGGGCTCTGCTGCAGCGTCTTCGCCGGAGAAACCATCAGCGGCGCCGGCAGCTGAGAAAGGAGACCGCGGCCCCTCCGGGACACTCCCAGCACCCGAAGACAGGACAAAAAGCCCTCTGCCTTCGTTCTGTCACAGTCCTCCCGCCGGATTTCCAGCAGAATGTGCAGAAGCGCTCTGCTGATCCTGGCATGGGTCAGATTTTTTGTCTTCAGGATCTCGATGCGTTCTGAAAAGGAATGCCGCTCCCGGCTCTGCCGTGCAATGGACCGGGCCAGCTCCTCCGATACATCCTGAAATACAGAAAAGGATATCCCCTCCCGCTGCAGCCGAAGAAGCTGGTAGGAAAGCATATCCGAATAATCATCTGCGCAGCGGATACTCTCCCGCCGTCCGGTTCCCTGTTCCTGCGCCGCCAGCATTTCCCTGCGGATACTGTGGGCACTCTGAAATCCCCGCTCCCGGGGGATCAGCAGCGGCTGCATCGGGGAGCCCTGCTGCCGTATGGCCTTCAGATACTCTGTGCCCAGCACATCGTTGGGCAGAAGGTCTGCCGGCATGTCCAGCACAGCAGAAAGCGCCGCGGCCCGGGCCCTCGGATAGCTCAGACCCTCTGCCTGTCCCCGCCGGAGAAGTCGGCGGAAGCAGCATATCTGCTCATTTTCTGTCACGGCAGCCGGCGGACACCTCCGCTCTTCCGCAAGAAAATCCGCCGCGCGCTGCAGCAGCGGCAGATCTCCGCTCTCCGAGCCGAAAAGCAGCTGATCACAGATGCCCGTGCGGTCCAGCAGCGCCACCGCGGCAGCGGCGAAATCCTCTGCAGCGCCGGTGGAAAACATCACCGGCAGCTGCAGCACCAGATCTGCACCGCCCTCCAGTGCTGCCCGGGTGCGGTCATATTTGGAAAAAATCGCCGGCTCTCCCCGCTGCACGAAATCGCCGGACATGGCAATCACCACAAAGTCCGCACTGAAGCGCTGCCGCGCCTCCCGGAGCAGATAGGCATGCCCCTCATGAAAGGGATTGAATTCCGCCACAATCCCGATAACACGCTGTCCCTGATACATCCCTTAGTTCTTGAAGGAATGGATCGGCGCCGGGATACGTCCCGTCCGCTTCACAAAACGCTCGCAGGAGAAGGTATTGATCTTCATCACCGGCGCATGACCGAGAAGACCGCCGAAATCCACGGTATCGCCTTCCTTCTTGCCGTAGGCCGGAATCACACGCACTGCAGTGGTCTTCTGGTTCACCATGCCGAGAGCCGCCTCATCAGCGATCATGCCGGAAATGGTGGAGGCGGAGGTGTCTCCCGGGATAGCGATCATATCAAGACCCACGGAGCAGACGCAGGTCATGGCCTCCAGCTTTTCGATGGTCAGTGCTCCGTCCTCTACTGCGTTGATCATGCCCTGGTCCTCGGAAACCGGAATGAAAGCGCCGGACAGACCGCCCACGGAGCTGGACGCCATGATGCCGCCCTTCTTCACCTGGTCATTCAGCATCGCCAGTGCCGCCGTGGTACCCGGCGCGCCGGCTCTTTCCAGTCCCATGGCCTCCAGAATGTCTGCCACAGAATCACCGATGGCCGGTGTGGGTGCCAGAGAGAGATCAATGATGCCGAAGGGAACATTCAGAAGGCGGGACGCCTCCTTGGCCACCAGCTGTCCCACTCTTGTGATCTTGAAGGCAGTCTTCTTGATGGTTTCGGAAAGCTCCTCAAAGTTCATGCCGGCAGCATGCTTCAGGGCATCCCGCACCACGCCGGGGCCGGAAACGCCCAGATTCAGCACACAGTCTGCCTCGGAAACGCCGTGGAAGGCGCCGGCCATAAAGGGATTGTCATCCGGTGCATTGCAGAATACTACCAGCTTCGAGCAGGCGCTGCTGTCCGTGTCTCTTGTAAGGTATGCCGCCTCCTTGATCACCTCGCCCATCAGCCGCACCGCATCCATATTGATGCCGGTTTTGGTGGAAGCCAGGTTGACCGATGCACAGACAATGTCGGTCTCTGCCAGTGCCCGGGGAAGGGAACGAATCAGAAGCTCATCTGCCGTGCTCATACCCTTCTGGCAGATGGCCGAGAAGCCGCCCAGGAAGTTTACGCCTACAGCAGCTGCCGCCTTATCCAGCGTATGCGCCACCTTCACAAAATCCTCCACGGACTTGCAGGCGCCGGCTCCCGCAATGGCAATGGGCGTCACGGAGATCCGCTTATTCACAATGGGAATGCCGTACTCTCTGGAGATCTTCTCTCCCGTGGAAACCAGATCCTTGGCCAGCCGGGTGATTTTCTCATAGATCTTGTCGCAGAAGGTATCCACATCCGGCGCGCTGCAGTCCAGCAGGCTGATGCCCATGGTGATGGTCCGCACATCCAGATTGTTGTGCTCGATCATGTTGTTGGTTTCGATAACCTCTAAGGAATTGATGTCTAATCCTGCCATTCTCCGCTACCTCCGTCAGATCCGATGCATCATGGTGAAAATCTCTTCCAGCTGCAGCTTGATCACCACGCCGATCTCGGTGCCCAGCTTCTCCAGTGCGGCCGCAGTCTCCTCTGTGCTTTCCGCTGCCCTGGAAACATCCACAATCATCATCATATTGAAATAGCCGCCGGTGATGGTCTGGGAAATGTCCAGAATATTCACATTCTTCTCTGACAGAAACGTACATACCTTGGCAATGATGCCCACTGAATCCTTACCTACAACCGTGATAATCGCCTTCTTCATAGCTCCTCCTTGCGGTGTAATGTCTTCTGCGCGGCTGAATCAGCACGGCACAGTGTAAAAGTTTTCAACAGTATATTCCAAAAAGCACTGCCTGACAAGGCATGCACGAGAAAAAGCACGCGGTGCTTACAGCTCCACGATCTCAGAAACATGACTCCGGCTCGCTACCGTGATATCAAAGTCCTTTCCGCGATAGCCATTTTCAGCCGCGTCAATCTCCGACTGCACGGTGCGAAGCGCCAGCGCCGGCAAATTGTTTTCCTTGCTGAGATGGCCGAGGAAAATATGTCGGATTCCGTCATGCAGCACCTCGTTCAGCATTTTCCCCGCATTGTCGTTGGAGAGATGTCCGTGATCCGACAGAATGCGCCGCTTCAGCGCCACGGGATAGGGCCCTGTCTCCAGCATCCGGAGATCATGATTTGCCTCCACCAGCATGGCGTCCAGCTGACTCAGATGCTCGCAGATATAGGCATCAAAGTGTCCGAGATCCGTGGCCACCGCCACACGGTGCCTGCCGTCCCCGATCCGATAGGCACAGGGATTGGCCGCGTCGTGAGAAATGGAAAAGGGCAGAACCTCCAGATCCCCCACCTGCAGCTTCTGATCCGGCAGAATAGGATGCAGCAGCTCCCGGTCTACCGCGCCCAGGCTCCTCGTCAGCAGCACCTCCTGCAGCGTTTCCAGTGTCCCGTACACGGGAATGCCGTATTTCCGGGATACGGTGCCCAGTGCCCGGATATGATCAATGTGCTCATGGGTAATGAAGATTGCGGAAATGTCCCGAAGCGACAAGGACAGCGAGGCCAGTCCCTCATTGATGGCCTTCATGGTCACCCCCGCATCCACCAGAATGTGCGTTTCCTCCGTGCCGATATAGCTGACATTACCGCTGGAGCCGCTTGCAATGCTCGTAAATCTCATTCCCTGTTTCCTCTTCCGTATATGAATTATCAATCACAAAGTCAGAAAGTGCCGCATATTCATCATCCTCCGGCTGTGCTGCCAGAATGGCCTCTGCCTTTTCCCGGCTGTAGCCCCGATTTTCCATCAGCCGCCGGATCCGGGTTTCCCGTTCGGTATACACAAACCAGACCTCATCGCAGTCCGCCAGAAATGCCGCATTGGGTAATGCTGTCTCCACCACAAGCCTGGCACCCTCTTTTTTTCCTTTTCGCACCAGCTGATGCACGGCATGCCAGACGGCAGGATGCACGATCCCGTCCACCTTTTTCCGCAGACGCGGCTCGCTGTAGAGCCGCTCGGCAAATGCCGCAAGCTGAAAGCCATCGCCGTCCTCTGTCAGGATGTCCTCTCCCAGCAGCTCCGTGAGAGCAGCAAAAACCGGGCTTCCCTTATGATACAGAGACTTCGCCATATCGTCAGTCCGATAGATCTGAAACCCGTATTGCGCCCGCAGCCTCTCCAATACTGTACTTTTTCCGGCGCCTACGCCGCCGATCACACCGATCACCATGCTGTCTGCCTCCCTGCTCTCAGCTCTGTCCCGGATTTTGCCAGGGCAGCCGCAGATTCTCCCACTTCTCGCTCTGCCGCCGCTCATTCAGCCACAGCCGGGCACTTTCGACACCGTCCTCCGTAAAGGGAAAGTCCTGCACGGTTTTCACCTCCGCCGGTGTTTTCTCATAACAGAAGGGCTCCGGCCAGACGGTACAGCGAAGCACGGTCTCGGTTTTGACGGGCACCGCAGCAGCCTCGTCCTCTCCCGCCGGTGCTGTCGGGGCTGCCTCCGGGTCCGGCACCTCAAAGCTGTACTTCTCCATGCGATAGCGCATGCCCTCCGCGGAGCCGCTGAACCTTTCCTTTTTCAGAAAGCCGATATGCATGATGTCCGTGGACAGAATCTCCGCCATTTAATGTGCTTCCTCCCAGTTTTTACCTCTCTTGGCGTCTGCCACGAGCTCTACCCGCAGCTGCACCGCCTGCTGCATCTTCTCTGTCAGAAGCTTCTCTACGTGATCCGCCTCTGCCTCCGGCACCTCCAGCAGCAGCTCATCATGCACCTGCAGGACGATGCGGGACTGCAGTCCCTCCTCCTTCAGTGCAAGCCGCACCTCATTCATGGCCTTCTTCATGATGTCTGCTGCCGCGCCCTGAATGGGGGAATTCATGGCCACCCGTTCTCCGAAGCTCCGGCGCATAAAGTTGGAGGACCTGATGTCCGGAATGGGACGCCGCCGTCCGAAAATCGTCTTCACATAGCCATGCTCTTTGGCATAGGCCACCTCCCCGTCCAGATAGGCCTTTACCCCCGGATAGGTTTCAAAGTACCGCTCAATGTAGGACTTGGCCTCCTTCCGGGAAATGCTGAGTCCCTCCGAAAGCCCGAAGGCGGAAATGCCGTACACAATGCCGAAGTTGACCGCCTTGGCATTTCTTCGAAGCTGCGGCGTCACCTCGGAAAGGGGCACATGGAAAACCTGCGAGGCCGTCACCGCATGGATGTCATCCGCATGCTGATAGGCCGCAATCAGCTGCTCGTCACCGCTGAGAGACGCCAGAATCCGGAGCTCCACCTGCGAATAATCCGCATCCAGAAAAACACAGCCCGGCTGCGGGATGAATACCCGGCGGAAGCGGCGGCCCAGCTCTGTGCGGATCGGAATGTTCTGCAGATTCGGCTCCGTGGAGGACAGGCGTCCCGTGGCCGTCACTGTCTGATTGAAGGTGCCGTGAATCCTGCCGTCCTCGGAAATAAAGCTCAGAAGTCCCTCCGCATAGGTGGAATTCAGCTTGCTGAGGGTCCGGTACTGCAGAATATCATCCACAACGGCATAGTCCTCCGACAGCTTTTCCAGCACGTCTGCCGCAGTGGAATAGCCTGTCTTCGTCTTTTTTCCGCCCGGAAGTCCCAGCTTTTCAAAGAGAATCCGTCCCAGCTGCTGCGGAGAATTGATGTTGAATTCCTCTCCGCAGGCCGCATAGATCTTCTCCCGCAGGCTCTCGATGCCCTCCCGCAGCTCCACGCCGTAGGAAAGCAGGGCATCCCGGTCCACCAGCACGCCTGCCTCTTCCATATCAAACAGGGTATAGATCAGCGGCAGCTCGATCTTCCGGTACAGCTCCTCCATCTCCAGCTCCTGCAGCTTGGACAAAATCGCTTCTGCCGAAAGCAGCGCTGTCAGTGCGGTATAGCTTCCGGCAGCCTCCGGCTTTTCCAGCTTTTTCTCCTCCGGCAGCGTCACAGAAAGATATACCTGCGCCAGTGCCGCATAGTCATAGCTCCCGCGCAGCGGATCAATGAGATACGCCGCCAGCGAGAGATCCTCGATTCCGGCAGACTCGGGCAGTAAGCCCAGGTGCAGGTGCAACTGACGCTTCAGATCCATGGTATACAATGTACATTTTCCCAAAAGTGCCGCCAGCTCCGACAGAAAATCGAAGTCATGCATATGGTAAAGGCGCTCCGCGGACAGCGCAAAATACAGTCCGTTCTCCCGCAATGCAAAACCGGCCCTGCCGGCATTGACGGCATCCTTAAAAACGATCCGGGCCATATAGGGGTCCGTACAGTCGCGGCAGCCGGAAATGTCCAGCGCCGCCGTCTCCTCCGGCGCGCCGACATTGGCCTCCTCAAAGCGCTTCAACAGGGAACGGAGCTCCAGCTCGCCCAGCAGCTTCCGGGCATCGGCATTGAAAAGATCGTCCACCTCCGCTTCCTCAAAGGAAAATGTCAGCGGCGCCTCTGTGCAGATCGTAGCCAGTGTTTTCGACAGCACGGCATTGTCCCAATTGTCCTTCAGCATCTGCGCCGCCTTCGGCTTCCGGGGCACCTTGAAGTCCGGATCGTCCGCATGGGCATAGGCATTTTCGATGCTGTGATAATGCCGGATGATCCACTGGGCAGTCTTCTCTCCCATACCGGGCACACCGGGGATATTGTCGCTGCTGTCGCCCATCAGGGCCTTCAGGTCAATGAACTCCTGCGGTGTTACGCCCCACTCCGCCTCCACCTCCGCCGGTGAATAGCGATTGGTCTCCGTCTGACCCTTGACGGTTTTCGGCAGAGCAATTCGAATGTGCGCATCTGCAAGCTGCAGCAGATCCCGGTCGCCGGAAACGATGGTGACCTCGTGTCCCAGGGCCTGCATGCGCTTCGCCGCGGTGCCGAGAATATCATCTGCCTCATAGCCCTCCAGCGTCAGAATGGGGACATGCATGCTTTTCAGGAGCTGCTGCACCAGAGGCACCTGCTCCAGCAGCTCCGGCGGCATGGGCTTTCGGGTACCCTTATAGCCGTCAAACATCTCGTGCCGGAATGTGGGCTTCGGCAGATCGAAGGCCACAGCAAGATGATCCGCCGCTTCCTCCTCCAGCATCTTCAGCAGAATGTTCACAAAGCCGAAAATGCCGTTGATGTGCTGCCCCCTGGAGTTGCTGAGCTCCGGTACGCCGTAGAAGGCCCGGGATAAAATCGAATGTCCGTCTATCAGTAAGAGCTTTTCCTTTGCCACGTTTGTTCTCCTCTTTTTTCCTATATTGTGCTCAGCCGGTCATCCAGCGGCGAAGCTGCATGATGAGCATAAAAAGCAGTGCCCAGAACACCGCTGTATCCATGCTGTAGCGGGCGATCCGAAGTCCCGTCAGCCGCAGAAGATGCAGCCGGGAGCGCTCCAATGTGCGCCGGAACTCCCGGTCCAGATTCAGATTGTCATCGTCATTGTCCAGCTTTGCCACGCCGGAATAGACCATATGGGTAATGCGCAGCTCCTCCATGCAGTCCGGGCACTCCTCCAGATGCGCCAGAAAGCCCCTGAGGCGCTCATCCTCCAGATTGCCGTTCAGATAATCATAAATACATTTTCGTGCTTCCAAGCAGGTCATATCCCATCCTCCGCGTATGATCGCCTATTATAACACAGACTCCGGAAAAGCGAAGCCTTTCCCACAGGAAGTGCTTGCAAAAGCCCCTCAAGTATGTTAATTTAAACAAGTTGAATTTCATGCTTGCCGCTGTGGCGGAATGGCAGACGCACTTGACTCAAAATCAAGCGGGAAACCGTGCCGGTTCAAGTCCGGCCAGCGGCATGAAGAAAAGAGCCCTTGGAGCATTTCCAGGGGTTTTTTCATATCATCATATAATACATGCTCAAAAGGAGGCACCCATGAAGCATTTGCTGAAAAACCTTATTGTATACAAGAGTCTGAAGACCGATCCGGTGCTGGTCACACTGTCGGATGTTCTGGAGGAGCTAGAGCTGGGCATCTCGGACGAGGATCAGGACAGCCTCCGGGGCATGGTTTTTGACCAGATTCACGAAATCATGGAGACCGCCACCACCTACGGCTTCACCGACAACCTCTGGGCCGACTACATCAGCTTCCGGATCATGACCGACGAGAATCCGCTGGCCCTCGTCAGCGAGAAGAGGGAAATGTCGGCGGGCTCAGCCATGCATTTTGCAGACCACGATTTTGCGCTGCTCCGGGAGCTTCTTCACTATGATTTCGCACCGCTGGAAAAGGCCCTCTCCATCGACTGCTTCTCTGTTCTGCAACAGTATCAGGCCATTCAGAAGCATGAGCGCATGTACTTCAGCTATATTTCCAAAGCCGTCAATGCCCTCTCTGCAGAGCTGCTGGCCCAGCCGGATGCCGACGGTATCCACAACGCTGTTTCCGCCTTCTACCGTGACTACGGTGTGGGCATGTTCGGCCTCAACAAGGCCTTCCGGATCCGGAACCGTCAGGACGGCACGCCCGAGCTGATCCCCATCAACAATCTGGATCAGGTGGACTATGACGATCTCGTGGGCTATGAATTCCAAAAGCAGCAGATCAGCGACAATACCCGTGCCTTCGTGGAAGGAAAAAGCGCCAACAACGTGCTGCTCTACGGCGATGCCGGTACCGGCAAGTCCACCACGGTGAAGGCCACCCTCAACGAATTCTATCCGGCGGGACTGCGGCTCATCGAGATCTACAAGCATCAGTTCAAGGACCTCTCCTACGTCATCTCCCAGGTGAAGAACCGGAACTACAAGTTCATTATTTATATGGATGATCTTTCCTTCGAGGAGTTCGAAATCGAGTACAAGTATCTGAAGGCCGTCATCGAGGGCGGCTTCGAGACCAAGCCGGACAACATCCTGATCTATGCCACCTCCAACCGCCGGCACCTGATCAAGGAAAATGTCTCCGACCGGAAGGACATGGAGCATTCCGAGGATATGCATCATTCCGACACCATGGAGGAGAAGCTGTCTCTGGTGGATCGCTTCGGTCTGAATGTTCTGTATACACGTCCGACCTTCGACGAGTATCATGAGATCGTGAAGCGTCTCGCAGCAAAGGCCGGCATCGACATGCCGGAGGAGGAGCTGATCCGCAAGGCCAATACCTGGTCCGTGCGCCGCGGCGGCTATACCGGCCGTATCGCTCAGCAGTTCATCAACTCCCTGTCACCGGAGATCAAATAAAAGCATACAGCTGCAGTGCGTTGCGTACAAACAGAAAAAGCGCTCCGGGGCAAATGCCCCGGAGCGCTTTTTCTTTGTCCTGCCGTTAAGCTTTGTTTATTCCACGATCGCGCCCTTGTCGGCAGACTGCACATAGCGCGCATAGCGCTTCAGATAGCCGGTCAGGTCTCTCTGCTCGCGCACCTTCATGGTCTTCTTTCGTTCTGCCATCTCCTCCTCGGAAACCAGCAGCTCGATGGAATAGTTCGGAATGTCGATCTTGATCCGGTCGCCGTCCTTCACATAGGCGATGGGTCCGCCGGCCTGAGCCTCCGGAGAAATGTGGCCGATGGCGGCACCGCGGCTGGCGCCGGAGAAGCGGCCGTCCGTGATCAGTGCCACAGTGGTGTCCAGCTTCATGCCGGCAATGGCAGAGGTCGGGCTCAGCATCTCACGCATGCCCGGTCCTCCGGCAGGACCCTCATAACGAATGACTACCACGTCACCCGGCTTGATCTTGCCGGCATAGATGGCACCGATGGCCTCTTCCTCAGAATCAAAAACCTTCGCCGTTCCCTCATTCACCATCATCTCCGGTGCCACAGCAGAGCGCTTTACGATGGAGCCGTTGGGTGCAATGTTGCCGAAGAGCACCGCCAGACCGCCGGTTGCCAGGTAAGGCTTGTCCCAGGGACGAATCACCTCCGGATCCCGTACCACAGAATCCTTGGTGGCCTCGCCGATGGTTTCGCCCAGAACGGTCATACAATCTGTATGGATCAGACCATGATCGGACAGCTCCTTCACAACAGCATAGATACCGCCGGCCTGCATGAGATCCTGCATA
>CAVELT010000061.1:0-5914 GCA_963616545.1 Dysosmobacter segnis
TTTTCAGTGTCTCCACAAATGCCTGTACCTGGGGAAGCTGCATGGCGTCCTTCTGACAGAGAATATAGGTGCGGCGCACGAAGGGCTCGCCGTTTTCAAAGCGGCAGGGATGTACGCAGCCCTGGAAATGCCGGAGGGCGATCTCCGGCATCAGCGCCCAGCCCAGTCCCCGGGATACCATTTCCAGGCAGGTGGTGATGTTGTCGGTGATGAAGCTGCCCACGTCTCCCGTAACATTGTTTTCCAGACGCCAGCGGGCCATCAGGGAGGAGATGGAGGCATCGCTGCGGTGGTCGATATAGAGATAATTGGAGAGGGGAACGTCCTCATAATCCGGATGATAGATCAGGCAGATGTTTTCCTGGGACAAAAGGTACTGGGTGCCGTCCCAGGGATAGTCGCCCCGGAGCACGGCGAGATCCAGATTCCCGGTCAGCAGCTGCTGGTAGAGATGACGGCTGTGGCCGGTGGAGATGTCCAGACGCACTCGGGGATAGCTCTTATGATAGGAAGCCAGAACCTCCGGCAGACGGTACTGGGAAAAGTTAATGGAGAAGCCGCCCCGGAGAGTGCCGCAGATCTCACCCTCCATGGCCTCCAGGCTGCGGTGCAGCTTTTCGATCTCTGCTTCTGCGGCCTTGCTGTAGAGGAGAACCTGCTCACCGGCCGGCGTAAAGCGAATGCCCTGTCGGGAGCGCAGCAGGAGCTCTGTTCCCAGCTCCTCCTCCAGGGCCTTGATCCGCTTTGAGAGCGCGGACTGGGTCATATAGAGCTGCTCGGCGGCATGGGTAATGTTGCGGCTTTCCTCCAGAACCCGCAGCAGCTTGTAATCCTTCTCATTCATGAGCGTTTCCTCCTATAAAACTGAAAACTCGATTCCGTAAAGCTATCTTATACTAAGATATCCGCATTTTCCATTCCTGTTTGGACTGGAAAATGCGGATTTTTTTTCGTTTTACCGCTGCCTCATATACTGCTACACTGAAGCCATCGAAGGGAAGAAAAAGCTTCTCGGAAAGAAGAAAACCTGAAGGAGGTAAGCAAATGAAAATCGAAAAGACCGCGATTGCCGGCACACTGGAATCCAGTGATGCACAGGTTACCATCGAGCCTGCCGAGAGCCTGGAGCTGGACATTCAGAGCAGCGTTCTGAACCAGTACGGCAGACAGATCAAGGCCACCGTGCTGGAGACCCTGGAGCGTCTGGATGTGAACAAGGCAAGAGTCACTGTGGTGGACAAGGGTGCCCTGGACTGTACGTTGAAGGCCCGGGTAGAGTGTGCGGTATTCCGCAGCTGTGATGCATCTGCGTCAAATATTCCTTGGGGAGGTGCTGTAAAATGAGTAAGGAAATTCATCGTCCCACACCGGACAAGAAGCGTCTGCGCCGCACAATGATGTTCATGAATGCGCAGAAACCGGGATTGATCAAGGATGCCTACATCTACGGCACCGACAGCATTATCCTGGATCTCGAGGATGCGGTGGCTGAGAACCAGAAGGATGCAGCCCGCTTCAGTCTCTATCATGCACTGAAGAGCATCGACTACGGCGAGACAGAGGTGATCGTCCGGATCAACGGCCTTGATACCCCGCACTGGCAGGAGGACATCCGTGTCTGCGTGGCCGGCGGTGCCGACGGCATCCGTATCGCGAAGTGCGAAAACGCAGAGATGGTGCACACAGTTGATGCAGCCGTTACCGCAGCCGAGAAGGAATTCGGCGTGGAAGAGGGACGCACCCTGCTGATGGCGGCACTCGAGAGCCCGCTGGGCATCATGAATGCCTACGAGATCGTAACCGCAAGCCCGCGTATGTTCGGCTGTGCCATCTCCGGCGGCGACTTCCGGAAGAGCATGCATGTGCAGATCCAGCGGGGCGGCGTGGAAATGATGGTGGCCCGGGGACAGATGCTGCTGGCAGCCAGAGCCGCCGGCGTACAGTGCTTCGACACCATGTATCCGAACATTGATGATATGGAGGGCTTCAAGTCCGAGGTTATCCAGAACCATCAGATGGGCTTCGACGGCAAGAGTATCGTCAATCCGAAGCAGATCGCCTTTGTGCATGAGACCTTTGCACCGACAGAGAAGGAAATCGCTTATGCAGAGAAGCTGGTTCGCGGCTGTCAGGCCCAGGCAGATGCCGGCATCGGTGTATATACCGTAGACGGCAAGATGGTGGATATCCCCTTCTTTGAGGATGCGAAGCGCATCATCGCACTGGCGAAGGCCTGCGGTGTATACCACGGTGATCTGTAAGGTGAGAAAGGAGAAAAATCATGATCAACGCAGTTGGCAGAGACATTCCGGATTACCTGCTCGTCAATGGCCGGGAGGTATATCAGGGTAAGAATTACAAGGACGGTCAGCTGGTGAAGAAGGCCAGCCCCACCACAGTACGTCACGAGAAGCCCCAGGAGGACAAGCTCTGTGCTTCCATCCGTGAGGCCTGTGAGAAGTGCGGCGCCCATGACGGCATGACCTTTTCCTTCCATACAGAGTTCCGTGACGGTGACTATGTGGCCAGCATGGTGGCCAAGGTTCTGGTAGAGGAGATGGGACTCAAGGATCTGCATGTGGCAGCCACCTCTCTGGGATCTGCTCAG
Organism: Dysosmobacter segnis; assembly: GCA_963616545.1. Lineage (GTDB taxonomy): Bacteria > Bacillota > Clostridia > Lachnospirales > Lachnospiraceae > Oribacterium. The sequence goes on from CAVELT010000061.1 coordinate 2,609, forward strand.
GATGTATTTGCAGATTATATGGAGAAGGGCATCATCGTGGAGGCCCAGACCTCCGGTGTCCGCGGCCGTATCGGCGAGGTGATCTCCGCCGGCAAGCTGAAGAATCCGGTTATCATCCGCAGCCACGGCGGACGTCCCCGTGCCGTAGAGGCCGGTGAGGTGCATATCGACATCGCCTTCCTGGCGGCAGCAACCTCAGACTGCTGCGGCAATGCCAAGGGTCAGGGCGGCAAGAACAACTGCGGCAGCATGGGCTTTGCGAACCATGATGCACGCTATGCAGACCATACCGTCATCATTACCGACACCCTGGTGCCGTTCCCGAACCTGCCTTCCTCCATCAGCTGCATCGATGTGGATGCGGTATGCGTGGTGGATGCCATCGGCGATCCGAAGAAGATTGCTACGAAGGAAGCCCGCATGACCGACAATCCTCGCGAGCTCATGATGGCGGAGAATGTGGCCAATGTTATTGCCGCAACACCCTATTTCAAGGACGGCTTCTCCTTCCAGACCGGTGTAGGCGGACCTTCACTGGCTGTAAACCGCTTCCTGGAGGAGCACATGAAGAAGGCCGGCATCAAGATGAGCTTCGCTCTGGGCGGTACCTCCAGCGCCATCTGTGCACTGCAGGACAAGGGCCTGGTGGACTACATTCTGGATACCCAGGACTTCGACCAGGGCGCTGCAGCACACCTGTTCTCTAACCCTCATCACATTGAGATCGACCTCAGCGAGTATGCCAATGCGGGCAACAAGGGTGCTTATGTGAACAAGCTGGACTATGTGGTGCTTTCCGCTCTGGAGATCGACACCAAGTTCAACGTTAACGTGATTACCGGCTCTGACGGTGTGCTCCGCGGCGCTCCGGGCGGACATCCGGATACTGCGGCCGGCTCCAAGTGCTGTATCATCGTTACCCCGCTGACCCGCGGCCGTATGGCAACAGTATGTAAGGATGTGGTTACCGTAACGACCCCCGGTGACTGCGTGGATGTACTGGTTACCGACTACGGCATTGCCGTAAATCCTGCCCGTCAGGACATCATCGACTGCCTAGACAAGGCCGGCATCAAGCATGTGACCATCGAGTCCCTGCAGGAGAAGGCCTACGAGCTGGTAGGTGAGCCGGATCCGCTGGAGTGGGAGGACAATGTTGTGGCCATCGTAGAGGCCCGTGACGGCACCGTTCTTGATGTGGTGCGTCAGGTAAAGCCCTATTCCTTTGATTGAACGTAAACGGCTGCATTGATCGCAGCTGTCAGAAACAGTAACTTTTCCCCCGAATATATCTCATATCGCCCATTGGGTTTTGCGCAAGCTTGCCCAATGGGCGATTTCCTGTCCACTGGGCTCAGCGATAGCTTGGCTATCGGGGTGCCCGGTGGACACATGGACGCTAGGCCGGTCCGGCCAAGGGCACCGGAAGACCGGGCCTTTCTGGTTGCTCTCTCCGCACAATTATGCTAAAATGTTCGCTGTTTATATGAACAGAGAAGCTTGGTTCCGCCGGGCTTCGAAACTGGGAGGTAACGATACTATGAGAAAATTCACCAATAAGAATGCCGCTGCGGTTGTGGCAGCGCTGACACTTTCTGCAGGTCTGCTGGCAGGCTGCGGCAGCAATGCGGGCAGCACCACTGCGGCAGAGACCACCGCTGCCGAGACGACAGCGACCGAGAGCACGGCAGCAGCAGAGGAAGAGGGGGATGCAGACGAAATGGCCGCAAAGAATTGTGCAGATCTCATCGATGCCATCTATGTACAGGAGCGCACAGGGGACACCGATGCCCAGTGTGAAGCAGCCAAGAAGGCCTGGGATGCCTTGACCGATGCTCAGAAGGAGCTGGTAGAGGGCGAAAACGCCGATCCGGACTACTTCGGCCGGGACACCGGTGATGCAAGCCTCGACGATCCCCGGAATGCGGATGAGATCGGAGAGAACGAGCTCCTGGTGGTAAGCTTCGGCACCTCCTTCAACAACAGCCGTGTGGCAGACATCAAGGGCATCGAGGATGCTCTGCAGGCCGCTTATCCGGACTGGAGCGTGCGCCGCGCCTTCACCGCGCAGATCATCATCAACCATGTACAGGCCCGGGACGGCGAGAAGATCGACAACATGGACCAGGCCCTGGAGCGTGCTGTGGCCAACGGCGTGAAGAACCTGGTGGTACAGCCCACCCATCTGATGCACGGCGCCGAGTACGACGAGATGTGCGAGGCCATTGACAATTATCGTGACAAGTTTGAATCCGTTTCCATCGCGGAGCCCCTGCTGGGCGAGGTCGGCAGCGACGCCACAGTCATCAACGAGGACAAGGAAGCCGTGGCGAAGGCTGTGACTGCCGCTGCCTGCGCCGAGGCTGGTTATGACAATGCTGCCGCTGCCGCAGAGGACGGCACCGCCTTTGTCTTCATGGGCCACGGCACCAGCCATACCGCAAAGGTAAGCTACAGCCAGATGCAGACCACCATGGAGACCCTGGGCTATGATAATGTCTTCATCGGTACGGTAGAGGGCGAGCCGGAGGATACCAGCTGCGAGGCTGTGATCGAGAAGGTGAAGGCAGCCGGCTACAAGAAGGTTGTGCTGCGTCCGCTGATGGTGGTGGCCGGTGACCACGCCAACAACGATATGGCAGGTTCTGACGACGATTCCTGGCTCAGCATGTTCCAGGCTGCCGGCTGCTTCGACAGTGTTGACACCCAGATCGCCGGACTCGGTGAGATTGCGGATGTACAGGCATTGTATACAGCACACACCAAGGCGGCCATTGACGCACTGAAGGCATAAGGAAGTTTATCGAAAGACGCCCGAAGCTGGGGAAAACAGCTTTGGGCGCTTTTCTGCATTGAGGTGGAGAAATTGAGAAAGAATGATTATCTTTTGTTGACTTTGGCTCTGTCGGCAGCGCTGCTGGCAGGCTGCGGGGCAGCCTCCGGTACAGCTGAAACCACGGCAGCAGAGAGCAGCGTACAGGCAGAAAGCACTGCGGCAGCAACGGAGGCCGTGCAGGAGGCGGCGCTGCCGGACGGCGAATACAAGGCAGACTTCAATACCGACAGCAGCATGTTCCATGCCAATGAGGCCTGCGAGGGCAAGGGAACGCTGACAGTACAGGACGGAAGGATGACGCTTCATGTGAGTCTCGTGTCCAAGAAGATCGTGAACCTGTATGTGGGAACGGCCGAGGAGGCGGAGAGCCATGAAGCGGACTGGCTGAAGCCCACAACAGATACGGTGACCTACAGCGACGGTCTCAGCGACGAGGTTTACGGCTTCGACATTCCGGTGGAGAAGCTGGA
>CAVELT010000061.1:6134-8520 GCA_963616545.1 Dysosmobacter segnis
CCGAACTATGACTACATGCTGGTAAACGGGGAAAAATACCTGCCGGTGAACACAGAGGGAAATTCTGTTTTTGAAATTCCGGTGACTTTGGACACTGCGCTTCCTGTCATTGGGGACACGGTGGCCATGAGCACACCGCATGAGATTGAGTACACCCTGTGCTTCGACAGCAGCACCTTAGCGGCGGCAGCAGAATGAGAAAATATTTTCGGATGACGCCGGCACTGGCGGCATTGATGACGGCTCTGGCAGCAGCGGCGCTTCTCACGTCCTGCGCCGGGGCTTCTTCGTGTTCCGGTACGGCATCGTCAGCAACGTCAGCAGCGGCGGCAGATACGGATTCAAGTGCGGGAAACGGTCTGCAGATCACGGAAAGCTATCCGCTGCAGTACGCGCAGCAGTTCAGGGCCGACAAATACAGCGACGGCAGCATTGGGCTCACCATCGGCGAGCAAAAGTACCTGGTGGTGCCGGAGGGGAACAGCATCCCCGGGGCTTTGGACGATGATACGGTGGTGCTGCAGCAGCCCCTCGACAACATTTACCTGGTATCCTCCTCGGCCATGGATCCCATTCTGGCGCTGGACGGCCTGGATTCCGTCGGACTGACCGGCACGAAGGAGAATTCCTGGTATCTGCCGGAGGTGAAGGCGGCCATGGCGGCGGGCAGTATACAATATGCAGGAAAATACAGCATGCCGGATTATGAGATGATCCTCGCGAAGAACTGCAGCCTGGCCATCGAAAACACCATGATCTATCATACGCCGGAGGTGAAGGAGGAGCTGGAGGGCTTCGGCATTCCCGTGCTGGTGGAGCGCTCGAGCTATGAAAGCGACCCGCTGGGGCGCATGGAGTGGATCAAGCTCTACGGCATTCTTCTCAACAAGACAGAGAAGGCGGAGCAGGTATTTGACGCCGCCGTGCAGCGGATTCAGCCGCTTCTCGACCAAGAACCTACCGGCAAGACGGCGGCTTTTTTCTCTGTGACCTCCAACAACCTGATTACAGTGCGGAAGGGCGGCGACTATGTGGCGAAAATGATCGAGATGGCCGGCGGCAGCTATGCCTTTTCGGAGCTCACGGATGACGGCAACAATCTGGCTACCATCAACCTGTCTCTGGAGGATTTCTACGCCGGGGCCAGAGACGCGGATGTGCTGATCTACAACAGCACCATCGAGGGCATGGTGGAAAGCCGGGAGGCGCTGGTGGAGAAATGTCCCATGCTGGCGGACTTCAAGGCGGTACAGAACGGAGACGTCTGGGTGACCTCCCAGAGTCTCTTTCAGCAGAGTATGTCGCTGGCGGATCTGATTCTGGATATGAACAGGGTGTTCACGGAGGGCGCACCGGCGGATGCGGAGCTGAAGTTCCTCAACAGACTTCCGTGATGATTTCGTGATGAAGATAAGGTGAAATTTATGGGCAGCAGAAGAAGAGTGACAATGGCATATTTCCTGATGGGCGCGGCGCTCCTGCTGCTTTTCGCACTGAATCTGTTCTGGGGCAGCGTCTCCCTGTCGCCGGGAGAAATACTGGCGGTGCTGTCCGGAAAGGACAGGGGTCTCGCGAACGGCATTCTTCTGCAGCTCCGGCTGCCCCGGGCCCTGATGGCGGTGCTCCTGGGGGCGGCCCTCAGTACCGCGGGCTATCTGCTCCAGACCTTCTTTGCGAATCCCATCGCGGGCCCCTTTGTCATGGGCATTTCCAGCGGTGCGAAGCTCGCGGTGGCACTGACCATGGTGCTTTTCTTGAACCAGGGACTGCTGGTGAGCTCCGCGGCCCTGATCATCGCGGCCTTCATCGGGGCAATGCTGGCGATGCTCTTTGTGCTGGCGGTGGCCCGGCAGGTGCACAGCATGGGGATTCTCGTGATCTGCGGCGTCATGATCGGCTATATCTGCTCTGCCATCACGGATCTCGTGGTGGCCTTCGCCCAGGACTCCAACATCGTGAATCTCCACAACTGGTCCATGGGCAGCTTCTCCGGCAGCAATTGGGCCAATGTCTTCGCCGCCGCTGTCGTGGTGCTGCCCTGTCTGCTCTGGGCCTTCCTGCTGTCCAAGCCCATGAGTGCCTATCAGATGGGAGAGAGCTATGCCCGGAGCGTGGGCGTGCCGGTGCGGCGCTTCGCCATGCTGCTGGTGCTTCTGTCCAGTCTGCTGGCGGCCTGCGTCACCGCCTTTGCCGGACCGATCTCCTTTGTGGGCATTGCGGTGCCGCATCTCGTCAAGCACCTGCTGAAGAGCGGAAAGCCGCTTCATGTTCTGCCGGGCTGTGCCCTGGGCGGTGCGGCCTTCTGCCTCTTCTGCGACCTCATCGCCCGCAGCCTCTTCAGCCCCACCGAGCTCTCCATCAGCTCCGTCACCGCCATCTTCGGTGC
>CAVELT010000062.1:0-7711 GCA_963616545.1 Dysosmobacter segnis
TGAAAGAAATCACATCGATCGAGCAGTATAAACTGCAGCCAAACAGTATGCAGGTCGGCTTTATTACGAATCTGAAAAGGATTCTCGAAGCCGGGGAAGATCGCGCACTTTTGATTTCTGCAACTGTGCAGACGCTAAATCGCGATGAACATTTACTTCAGTATAAAAAGGATGCTTTTGACTGCATTGTGCTGGATGAAGCACATCATGTTCCGGCGGAAACCTATCAAAAAATCATGAGGCATTTCACCCCCAAGCTTTGGCTCGGAATGACTGCCACACCGGATAAGCGTGATGATAATGCTGACGCTCGAAACGTCTATGAGCTGTTCCATTATCAGATTGCATATGAGATCCGACTGCAGCAGGCCATGGAGGAGAAACTCCTCTGCCCCTTTCATTACTTTGGAATTACGGATCTGTCCATCGTCGGTGATCACGAAGACGCCAATCGGGATTTTTCGGAACTTTCCAGTGATGAACGCGTAAGGCATATCATCCGGCAGGCGGATTATTATGGGTACAGCGGCGACAAGGTGAAAGGCCTCATTTTCTGCAGCAGCAGCATCAAAGAGACCGAAGAGCTGTCTGCCAAGTTCAACATGCAGATCAATCCCTCCACCGGACAGAAATTCAGGACCATTGCGCTGAACGGCAGTGCATCAGAGACCGAACGACAGGATGCATTTGAACGCCTCGCGATGAACGAGGAAGATGCCGCCTCAGGACGCAAACCGTTGGATTATATTTTCTCTGTTGAAATTCTGAATGAAGGCGTTGATATCGTCGAAGTCAATCAAGTGATCATGCTCCGACCAACACAATCTCCCATTGTATTTATTCAACAGCTGGGGCGCGGTCTCCGAAAGGCGCCCGAAAAAGAGTATGTGGTCATTCTGGATTTTATCGGAAATTATGCAAACTTCAACGACATTAAACTGATCAGAGAGAATTATACGAAGCTAAAAAATAAGCTCGGCCGTATTCCGAGATTGAAGGACTTCGATAAATACGGAGAAATGGATGTCGCTCGTATTTTTGATAACAGCAGTCTGGGATCGTATTATAAATTTCTAAAAAATTACGAAAAAGAATACACGCTTCGTTTATCTGAGGATGAAGAAAATGTAATTGAATTCGTTTCCAAAAAACTGGCAAACGGAAAACGGGTTCAGGAGCTTCAGATGCTGCGGCGAATGCTGACCTATGCGCATGGCCTGTCCAGGCAGGGCATATTTGCAGGACTTTCCGCAGATATGAAGGCGTATGGAAAATCTGTGAGTCAGGTGCAGAAGGAAAACCTTGTGCGCGTTATGACCAAAAGATGTGCAGTATTTTCTGACGGCAAAGGAACGCGGCATACAGGTAGAGCTCTTCGTGAGAAAAAACAAGGATGATAAGATTTCCAAGGAATTTTATTATCTTGGTCACATGACAGCAAGTGGAAAAGCAACCGAATTCACGATGACCAATACCCAAAAAACAGCAGTAGAAATCGAGTGAATACTGAATGTCCCGGTTCGGGAGGACATTTACGAGTACATTGTAAACGGATAAGGAAAATTATGAAAACAATACGAGTAGTTGCCGCAGTTATTAAGGCACTTAACGAGGATGGTGAGCCGATCATTTTCGCTACACAGCGAGGATATGGTGAATTTAAGGACGGCTGGGAGTTCCCGGGCGGAAAGATCGAAGCCGGCGAAACACCGGAGGAAGCCATAAAGCGCGAAATTATGGAAGAACTGGACACAGAGATCACGGTTGGGGATCTGATTGATACGATTGAATATGACTATCCGGATTTTCATCTTTCAATGAACTGCTTCTGGTGTGAAATTGCGAATGGTCATCCGGTGCTGAAAGAGCACGAAGCCGCAAGATGGCTGACACGAACACAGCTGGATGCTGTAGACTGGCTGCCGGCTGATCGAACACTCATCAAGAAAATATGTCTATGCATCGAAAAAATGCGCTGACGACGCTGGCGAATTCGCTGTGACAATGCAGCACTGAAGGTCTGCCGCTTTCAAAAAATGAAATTTTTTTCGTTTTCGAAAGCGACTGCCCGCTATTATTTATTGCCTATTATTTATGGCAGTGAGGAGAATAGTTGGATAATATTCTCTAACATTGACAAATTTGGCATTAATGTTCTTAATAATAGACATTATTATGAAGGCCGAATAGGATGAAAAAGGCTGCCTATAATATACTTCCGGGAACTGAGGAAATACTGAAGACCATGGGCGAGCAGATGAAGACGGAAGGAAAACGATCCGTTCGGCAAACATGATATATGAAGGACAGACGCTTCGGATTCCGCTGGGATAATAGATGCAGCGATGTAGTACTAAACAGCTACCTATCCTTCAAAAAATTCCAGACAGCGCGCCTTATAATCAGCGGCTTCATCATAAACACCGTGACCGTAGCTGTCATCATAGAGATAGTTCTCGCAGTTAAGCACTGCAGCAATTTCCTCTGAACCTGCTGCAGTAACAACCCTGTCCCCATAAGAGCCCAGCACCAGCACCGGACATTTGATTTTCGGCAGCGCATCATAACAATTGAAGCCAAGGCAGGCTTTGGCAAGCTTTATGAAGCGCGCATATTCCTCTTCACTGATCCCGAGGTTGGCCGTGATAAGCATATCGCGCCAGGTCTTCAGTGTATTCTCTGAATATACATCATCAATAAAGCGCTCAATAAGTGCTCTCTCCGCTCTCTGCTCTGCCAGTCCGATCCATTTTTCTGCCGTCCGCAGGAAGGTATCGTTTGGTCTTGCCAGAGTAGATCCGAGTACCAGCTTTCTGACCAGCTCCGGATGATCGATGGCCATATACTGAGCAATCATGCCACCCTGAGATGCGCCGAATATATAGGCATCTGCAATATCCAGCTTCTGCATGGCTGCTGCCGTCTCTGCTGCAAGCTCTCTGACCGTTATGCCCTCCTTAAGCTCCTCCGGCCGGTCAAACAGGTAGACGGTATACTCTTCAGCAAATGCCTTATATGCCTCTGCAACCATATCCTTAAGGCCCATGACACTGTGTATGGATAAGCCCGGGATTATCACAAATTTCCTCTGCCCTTTGCCGAATACAAAGTAGTCCATTTTACCCTTTCTCCTTCCCCCGCTGGATCAGGTAGCAGGGAATGCCCACAAAAAGCATGCCGCCGAGGATGTTTCCCAGAGTGACGGGAATGAAGTTCTGCAGGCTGTTCACTGCCGTCAGCTGCTGCAGCTGTTCCGTGGTAATGCCGTAGGCCTCCTGCGCTTTGGCGGCATATACCGGATTGCATGCGGCCAGAATGCCGGAAGGGATATAGAACATATTGGCGACGCAGTGCTCAAAGCCGCCCACCACGAAGGCCAGGATCGGGAAAAAGATGGCCCAGACCTTGCCGGCAATGTCGGAGGCCGCGCCTGCCATCAGCACCGCGATACAGACCAGAATGTTGCAGAGGATACCGGAGCAGAGCCCCCGAACAGGGGAAATGGAAATCTTGCCCAGAGCCACCTTGATGGCATAAGCCCCCAGAAGTCCCTCGGAATAGTCCAGATTTCCGGAATAGAACAACAATATATCAATGAGCAGCGCGCCCAGAAGATTGCTGAGATAAACAATAAAGAGGCTGCGGACACAGCGCCGCCAGCTGACCTTGCCGCACATCACGTCCATAACCATGAGGCAGTCGCCGGTAAAGAGCTCACCGCCCACGAAAACGATCATCATGAGGCCAACCGGAAAGATGCACCCGGCCAGCGCACGCGAAACGCCGACATTAGACAGATTGTGCACCGCGGTGCTGCTGGTGGCGCCGCCCAGGGCAATGAAGGCACCCGCCATGATGCCGAGCAAAACCATCTTGCCGATGGGCAGCTGGGACTTCCGCTTGCCTCCCTCCAGTGTGGCAGAAATCACCTCTGCCGGGGTGTTGAAATGCTGTTCTGACATCTTGCTGTCTCTCCTTCCAGTGTTGGCTTGATATTTTTTTAACCAGCCTACATTATACAAAATACAAGAAGAAAATAAACAGCAAAAGTTAGATTTATCAAACTGCACGGGATTTTGTGCAAAGGTGAAGGCTTAAGCGGCCTCCACCTCCACAGATAACTCTCCGTTCTTCAGTACGATGCGGATAACATCGCCTTCCTTGACCCGATCCTCCAGAATAGCCCGGGCGGCCAGGGTCTCCACGTGCTTCTGCATGAACCGCTTCAGCGGACGGGCACCCAGCGTCGGATCGAAGCCATTGTCCTCGATATAGTTCTGCGCCTCGGGGCTCAGGGCCACGGTGAGCCGCTTGTCTGCCAGCCGGCGATTGATATCGGAAAGCGTCAGCTCCGTGATTCTCGCGATGTCGCCCTTCACCAGCGGCTTAAAGAGGATGATCTCATCCAGACGGTTCAGGAACTCCGGCCGGAAGCTGGCATGCAGCTGCTGCATCGCGGACGCCCGGGCAGCATCGGAAATGTTGCCGTTCTCGTCGATGCCCTCCAGCAGATCCTGCGCACCGATATTGGAGGTCAGGATAATGATGGTATTCTTGAAATCCACGGTCTTGCCCTGGGAATCGGTGATTCGACCGTCATCCAGCACCTGCAGCAGAATGTTGAAGACATCCGGGTGGGCCTTCTCGATCTCATCGAAGAGCACCACGGAATAGGGCTTTCTCCGAACGGCCTCCGTCAGCTGACCGCCCTCCTCATAGCCCACATAGCCGGGGGCTGCACCGATGAGACGGGATACAGAATACTTCTCCATGTACTCCGACATATCGATACGTACCATGGCGTTCTCGTCATCGAAAAGGTTCTGGGCCAGGGACTTGGCCAGCTCGGTCTTGCCAACGCCGGTGGGTCCCATGAAAAGGAAGGAGCCGATGGGCTTAGTGGGATCCTTGATGCCGGCCTTGGATCGGAGAATGGCCTCCGTTACGCGCTCCACGGCCTCATCCTGACCGATGAGACGCTCATGAATGGCATCGCCCAGATGCAGGACCTTGGCGCGCTCGGACTCATTCAGCTTCGTCACCGGAATGCCGGTCCAGCGGCTGACGATCCGGGCGATCTCATCCTCGGTTACCCGGTCATGCACCAGCTTGCTGCCGTCCTCCTTCTGGGCCTGCTGCTCCGCCTCCTCCAGGGCCTTCGTCACAGCCGGCAGATCCTGATACTGCAGTTTAGCAGCCTTCTCATAGTCGAAACTCTGCTTGGCAATGTTGATCTCGGAATTGATCTTGTCCTTCTGCTCCCGCAGGGACTGCAGCTTGCCGACAGAATTTTTCTCGTTTTCCCACTGGGCCTTCTGCACATTGAAGCGATCCTTCAGCTCAGAAAGCTCCTTCGACAGCTCCTGAAGACGCTCCTTCGACAGGGCATCGTCCTCCTTCTTCAGGGCCAGCTCCTCAATCTGCAGCTGCATGATCCGCCGGTTCAGCTCATCCATCTCCTCCGGCATGGAATCCATCTCGGTCTTGATCAGGGCGCAGGCCTCATCCACCAGGTCGATGGCCTTGTCCGGCAGGAAACGGTCGGAAATGTACCGGTCAGAGAGCGTTGCTGCTGCCACCAGTGCGGTATCCGTGATCTTCACGCCGTGATATACCTCGTAGCGCTCCTTGATGCCTCGCAGAATGGAAATGGTGTCCTCCACAGAGGGCTCATCCACCATGACGGGCTGGAAACGCCGCTCCAGTGCCGCATCCTTTTCGATATACTTATGATACTCCTCCAGAGTGGTGGCACCGATGCAGTGCAGCTCACCCCGGGCCAGCAGCGGCTTCAGCAGGTTGCCGGCATCCATGGAGCCCTCGGTCTTGCCGGCACCCACGATGTTATGGATCTCATCAATGAACATGATGATCTCGCCGTCGGACTTCTTCACCTCGTCCAGCACGGCCTTCAGACGCTCCTCAAACTCACCGCGGTACTTGGCGCCGGCGATCAGGGCGCCCATGTCCAGCGCGAAGATCTTCTTGTTCTTCAGGGAATCCGGTACATCTCCCTTGGCAATACGCTGGGCCAGTCCCTCCACAGCTGCGGTCTTACCGACACCCGGCTCACCGATCAGGCAGGGATTGTTCTTCGTCTTCCGGGACAGGATCCGCACCACATTCCGGATCTCCTCATCACGGCCGATGATGGGATCGAATTTCTGGGCCTTGGCCCGCTCCACCATTTCGTAGCCGTACTTATTCAATGTATCATAGGTAGACTCCGGATTGTCGGATACCACCCGTTGGTTGCCCCGCACCTCGGACAGCACCTTCAGGAAGCCGTCCTTCGTGATGTTCCAGCGGCGGAACAGCTCCTTCACGGCCGGATCGGCCTCCTTCAGGATAGACAGGAAAATGTGTTCGACGGACACATACTCGTCACCCATGGACTTTGCATGGTCCTCCGCATTCATGACGGCCCGGTTTGCTCCCTGGGAGAAGTACTGCTGTCCGGCACCGGATACCTTCGGCAGCTTGTCGAGCTCCGTCTCCAGATCCCGCAGGAAATCCTCCTTCGGCACGCCCATCTTGGTCAGCAGCTTCTCGATGAGGCTGTCTTCCACGGTTATGAGGCTGTAAAGAAGATGCAGCTGTTCGATCTGCTGATTTCCCCGATCCATGGCCAGCTTCTGACAATTGTTAATGGCTTCTACTGATTTCTGTGTAAATTTATTGATATTCATAAAAACCTAACCTCCTTTATCCAACGGGCCGAGCGCGGGCGCCCAGGGGATGCCTTAGCGGCGAGCGTATCAAAGACTTTGCAGAAGCAAAGTCTTCCTCTTCCAAACGTGTAATGTTGTTTACGCCAGGTCTTTTCCACCTGTCGAGACTCATTATAGCACGATTGTTAGCACTGTCAAGCGATGAGTGCTAATTATTGTAGAAGGGCCATTAACAAAAAATCCACCGCCTGCGCGGTGGATTTTTTTAGATGAAGTGCTTCTTCGAAAACTCCAGTCTGGACAGGGCTCTGGCCAGCGACGCCTCGGACATCTTGTACTCGGCAACGCTCTGCTTCTGGCGCAGCTGCTCCTCGGCGCGCTCCCTGGCCTCCTCGGCACGGCGGACATCGATCTCCTCCGCCGTCTCCAGTGTATCCACAAGAAGCGTCAGTCGGTTGTTGGCAAACTGCAGAATGCCCTTGCCCACTTCCACGGAGATCATCTCTCCGTCTTCTTTACGGATGTCCAGCTCACCAATCTCGACGGCAACCACGATTGGTGCATGATGGGCCATGAAGCCGATCTGACCGTCCAGCGTATGTACCCGAAGGTACTGCGCCTTCCCGTCATAGAAGGGCTTATTGGAGGCAATGACCTTCAGACTGAAGAGTGCTGTCTCAGCCATTGCTGTCCGCCTTCTTCTTCACATCCTCAATGGTGCCGGCATTGAAGAAGGCGCTCTCGGGATAAGCGTCCATTTCGCCGTCGATAATGGCGCGGAATCCCCGGATGGTATCCTTCAGCGGCACATAGACGCCCGGGATACCGGTGAACTGCTCGCCCACGAAGAAGGGCTGAGACAGGAAGTTACGAATCTTACGGGCACGGTACACTGTCTGCTTGTCCTCCTCGGACAGCTCCTCCATGCCGAGGATGGCGATGATATCCTGCAGCTCCTTGTACTTCTGAAGAATCTGCAGCACCTGCTGTGCCGTTTCATAATGCTCCTTGCCCACAATGGACTCCTCCAGAATACGGGA
>CAVELT010000063.1:0-3510 GCA_963616545.1 Dysosmobacter segnis
GCTGAAGGGCTGTGTGGAGGCCGGTGCGCCCCGGAAGAGTCATGGGGACACCTACGATATGCTCAATGAAATGTCGGCGGTGGCCGAAAAGGGCAAGGACGAAGCACTGCGGGATCTCATGCTTCGGTATGCGGAAAATGAAGCGGTCATCGGCATTCTCTTTGCCGGCGCAGACAGTAACAGGAAGGGAGAGCAGTCCAAGTGAGCCTCTATATCGGAATTTCATTAAATGACGAGCTGACGGACATTGCCGTCAACGGCGACGGACAGCAGGCCTCTGTTCCCACCGCGGTCTGCAAGGAAAAGGGCAGAGACAGTTGGCTGGTGGGCGAGGAGGCCTACCAGACGGCGCTGAAGGGCAAGGGAAGCCTGGTGGACAAGCTGCCCTCCTTGCTTCGGAAGGAAGGCACTGCCACCATCGAAGGCGTCTGCTACAGCGGAGAAGAGCTGCTGGGGCATTTCCTCAGAGAGCTGCTCACGCAGCAGCTGGCGCTTATGGGAAAAGAAAATGCTGCCGAGACAGAGAATGTCGAAGCAGAGGATGCGGCAGCGCAGGATGAAGTTGAGACAGAGGAACAGCATCAGCCGGCACTTACGGAGATCGGCATGCTCGTGCTGTCGGTACGGAAGCCGGAGCCGAAGCTGATACAGCGCCTGCGGTCTGTACTGCAGGGACTGGGCATTCCGAAGGTGCATATCATCAGCCATACGGAAAGCTTTGTACACTTTGTGCTGCATCAGGACCGGAACCTGTACAACCGGACCGTGGGCATGTTCGAGCTGGGCAACCAGAGTCTCTATTATTACGAGCTTGTCGTCTCCAGAGGCAGCCGGCGTTATGTACGGGCAGCAGCGGAGGCACAGGAGGAGGCCTTCAACCTGGACATCCTCAACAGTCCCGCGGGAGAGAAAATTGCGGACCGCATCCTCACCTCACTGGCAGAACGAAACCTTGAGGGCAAGTCCTACAGCGCCGTGATTCTCAGCGGCAAGGGCTTTGAAAGCACGGAATTCGCCCCGGACTTCATGCACAGCATCTGTAATCGGCGCCGGGTCTGCATTGAGCCCCGGCTCATTGCCATCGGTGCGGTGCTCCGGGCCCGGGCCATAGTGGAGCGGGAAACAGAGGAGTATACCATTCTCTGCGATACCAGAGTTCTCTGCGATGTCAGTGTGGAGGCCCAGCGGAATGAGCATGAGGAACGGCTGCTGCTGGCGAAGGCCGGTGAGGAATGGATGGAAAAGGAGAACGCCGAGGAGCTGATTCTGGACAGTCAGGATTATGTGGATTTCCAGGTGGCTCCCCTGGCAGGGCAGACGAAGCCTCTGCAGTTCCGGATGACACTGGAGGGCTTCCCGCAGCGGGAGAACCGCTGCACCCGGATCCGCATTGAAACGGCTTTCCCGGAGCAGGAAAAGCTGCAGATCACGGTAAGGGATGAAGGCTTCGGCGAGCTCTTCCCGAAGACGGATGCAGCGGTTTCCGAGGCGCTGGATCTCAGAGAGGCCACAGGAGGTAAGGGTTAAGCATGGCATTGTTATTGTGTTCAAAAAGAGCAGAAAAGCCCTTCTACTATGAGAAGCTGGATCTGCATCTTTGGTCCCTGCAGGAGCTTTGCTACGTGCTCTATCACTATCCGGTGCTGATACCGGAGGATTTTGCGGACCAGAAGCTGCTGCAGTGGCTCCGGGAGGAGCTGAGCATGCAGCAGCTGGCCGACCGTCTCAGTCAGCTGGTGCACGCAGGAGCCGAGACAGATACCCTGGTGCTGCGGATTCAGCGGGACGGCAATTATTATACGGAGCGGGAGCTCAGCCGCTACAGCGCAGAGCTCAAGAAGCTCAGGGAGCTGGACAGCGCACGTCTGGCGGAGCGGCTGGGAGACACGCTGTTCCGTTTAAAGCGCTACGGCCGGGCCGTGACCGCCTACCGGGAATCGGTCACCGCGAAAAAGAATGCCGCGGTGCTGCTCAAGCTGGGAGATGCCTATGTGACGGTCATGCAGTTCCGGAAGGCGGCAGCTGCCTACGAGGAGGTCTATCAGGATACCCATATGCGGGCGCCGCTCAGAAAGCTGTATTATCTCAGCCGGCTGGAGCCTTCTCTGGACGTGCTCTCGAAGTATGAAGAGGAGATAGCGGAGGAGGAACGGGCAGAATGGGACCGGGACTTCGAGGCAGCCCGGCAGGAAAGCACAGCTGCGCCGGGTACGGAAAAGATACGGAAGATGTACGAAGAAGGCGGAAAGCCATTCCGGACAGCGGCACAGGAACAGATCCGCAGCTGGAAGAAGGCTTACAGGGCGATGTTATAAAATATTAAGGAGAAACCATGAAGGAACTTGCAAAGCAGTACAATCCCGAGGAGGTTGAGGACCGCATCTACGAAATGTGGATGAAGGGAAACTATTTTCATGCTGAGGTAAACGCCAATAAGAAGCCGTTTACCATTATGATGCCGCCGCCCAATGTCACCGGACAGCTGCACATGGGACATGCATTGGACAATACACTGCAGGATTCCCTGATCCGCTGGCGGAGAATGCAGGGCTATGAGGCACTGTGGCAGCCGGGCTGCGACCATGCCGCCATTGCCACCGAGGTGAAGGTCACCAACAAGCTGAAGGAGCAGGGCATTGACAAGCATGACCTGGGCCGGGAGGGCTTCCTGAAGGAGGCCTGGAAGTGGAAGGAGGAGTATGAGAACCGCATTGTGACACAGCTGCACAAGATCGGCTCCTCCGCTGACTGGGAGAGACTTCGCTTCACCATGGATGAGGGCTGCTCCAAGGCCGTGGAGACCACCTTCATTAAGCTCTACAAGAAGGGATATATCTACAAGGGCTCCCGCATCATCAACTGGTGTCCGGTCTGCCATACCTCGCTTTCTGACGCTGAGGTACTCCATGAGGAGCAGGACGGCCATTTCTGGCACATCAAGTATCCGATCCGCGGCGAAGCGGGACGCTATATCGAGATTGCGACGACCCGTCCGGAGACCCTGCTGGGCGATTCTGCCGTGGCTGTCAACGGAGAGGACCCGCGGTATCAGGATCTCATCGGCAAGATGGTGGAGCTGCCGCTGACAGACCGGCTGATCCCCATTGTGGCGGATGAGCATGCGGATATGGAGTTCGGTACCGGCGCCGTGAAGATCACACCGGCGCACGATCCCAACGACTTCGAGGTCGGCAAGCGTCATGATCTGCCGGAAATCAATATTCTGAACGACGACGCCACGATCAACTGCCCCGGCTCGAAGTACGACGGCATGGACCGCTACGAGGCCCGGAAGGCCATGGTGGCCGATCTGGAGGCGGCAGGACTTCTGGTGAAGATTGTGCCCACAAAGCACAATGTCGGTACGCATGACCGCTGCGGCACCACGGTAGAGCCCATGATCAAGCCCCAGTGGTTTGTGAAAATGGAGGAGATGGCGAAGCCGGCGATCGAGGCCTTGAAGAAGGGTGACCTGGAGTTCGTACCGGAGAATTACGGCAAGACCTATCT
>CAVELT010000064.1:0-3966 GCA_963616545.1 Dysosmobacter segnis
TCCGGTTCTGCGCCTCCGCCCGGTTCCAGTTGGCAATGCCGTAGCCCAGCTTCTCCACCTGAATGCCAGCATCCGTCAGTGCCTTCACCGAAGCCTCTGTCCGGATAATGGCATCCTGATGCCCGGCCTCTCCCTCCAGCACCACATATTGAATGACACCGTCGTGATTGCGGTCCGCTGCCGCATACGCTGCGGTTCTGCCGGCCGCATCTGCTGCTGCCTCTGTCTTCGACAGGATGTCGGCCGCTGCGAGCTCTCCCTCCATGCGGCCGGATTCCTCTGCATTGGCGCCCACATAATACAGACGGTTCCACTGCATGAGGTCTTCCTCCACCAGCTCCCGGTTAAAGAAGATCACCGGAACATTGCTGCGCTTTGCCGCATCGATGACCTGCAGCGGCGCCGTCCGGTCCACCAGATTGATGCAGAGCACATCGCAGCCGTTCTGGATCATTTCCTTCACCTGATCGTTCTGCGTCAGCTGACTGCCCACCGCATCATAGATGTCAACGGAGATTTCCTCCTCGCCCTCTGCCTTCTGTTCCTCCAGATCCGCCTCCAGGATATTCATATATTCCTGCAGAAAGGCGTCGTAGCGATCATAAAGAGAAACGCCGATACGGATCTGCTTCTTCGCCGCCGGAGCCGTCTTCTGCCCGCAGCCCGTCAGCAGCAGGGGCAGCAGCGAAAGCGCCGCCATGGCCTTGTATACTGTTTTCTGCATCTTCTGATCCTTTCGCACACAATCCCTTAATCAGCATTCCCTTAGGTTCCGTGACAGCCTGAGCTGCGGCGTCCGCTATCCGGGACTTGCAGCAGCTTCGCCGGCGGCATCACTCCACTGTCGGAAACAGCAGCTTCTGATTCTCCTCCTCATACATGGTGGCCCGGGTTACGATCCGGAATCCCACCACCTGCGTCTGGAGCCGCTCATCCCGGTGGTTCAGATGATCGCTGAGGCTGATCAATGCCTGATACCCCATATTGAATTCCTCCGGCACCAGCATACTGCGGATCAGGCCGTTGTCCAGGGCACTGACCAAGGTTTCCGAGCAGCCGACGCCGTACAGGGAAAGATAACGCCGTCCGGTTACCTGTACATAGCCGACGGCCTCCCGCAGACTCTTGTCGTCCAGCGCCAGAATGGCATCCGCCCGCTTGCTGCCGTTTTCCTCCCGCATATCCGCCAGCTGCTCATCTCCGGAAACCACCCAGACCACCTCCGCACAGTCCGCCAGAGCCTCCTCTGCTGCCCGGAGACGCTCCTGAAGAGCATATTGCTGCTGGTTTCCTGCCACAATACCGATCCTGCATCTGCCGCTGCCGGTGCCTTCATTCCGCAGGATTTCTGCCGCCAGCGCCTTTCCCACTGCCGTATTGTCCATACCCACATAGGCAAAGCTGCCGTCCACATCACCGCCGGTCTCCGCATTCGTATTCAGCAGGATAACGGAGATCTTCCGACTCAGGGCCGCCAGCTGCTCCGCTGCCCCGTCAGAGGCCCGCAGCTCCGTAATGATGCCGTCCGCTCCGTTGGATACCTCATTGCCGATCAGCTTCCACTCCTGCTGTATGGACGCGATGCTGCCGGTATTCACAAAGTTGACGGAAATGTTTTCATCCCGGGCAGCCTGCTGCATCCCGGCCCGAAAGGCAGTCCAGCGGCTGTCGCTTTCTACCACGACCGACACACTGCAGCGCTTCTGACCGCTGCCGTTCAGAAACATTCCCAGGGAAAGCAGCAGGATAATCGTCACCACCAGGGCTACCAGCACCGTGAAAAGTCTGTTTTCCTTCATTCTGCCGCCTTTCTGCTGTCGCCGCTGCCCGTGCAGTCACCGCCGGCGCCGGCCCCGCTTCTCAGGCTGCCGAAATTGCCGCTTTCCAGAAGCTTCCGGTTTTCCTCCGTGTCCGGAATGGCCGGCAGATGGATGGTCACCGTGGTGCCCTCGTCCGGCTCGCTCTCGATGTGAAGACCGTAGCGTCTGCCGAAGCGGAGCTGTATCCGCTTATGCACATTCACCAGCCCCACACCGGAGCCATGCTTCGGCACCTTCTCCCGTTCCTCCTCTGAGGACAGGAGCCGGGCCACCGTCTCCGGGGGCATGCCGAAGCCGTTGTCCTTCACCCGGATGAAGATCTCCTCCGTTCCGTCTTCGTTTCTTCCCATGTTCCCGATGATCTGAATTTCGCCGTCATCGTCCATGCCCTCCATGCCGTAGTAAATGGCATTTTCCAGGATGGGCTGTATCACCAGCTTCACCGTGAGATAGCCCTTCAGTGCAGGATCCACCTCGAAGGAAACGCTGAAGGCATTTTTATAACGTACCTTCTGGATATTCATATAGTTTTCCGCATGCTTCAGCTCCTGCTCCAGGGAAATGATGCTGCGTCCCCCGCTCAGACTGATGCGGAAGAAGCTGGCCAGCTGCGTCACCATGAAGACCGCTTCCCTGTTGTGCTCGCCCTCAATCATCCAGACGATGGAATCCAGCGTATTATAAAGGAAATGGGGGTTGATCTGCGACTGAAGCGCATCCATTTCCGAGCGGCGCTTCTCCTCCTGCTCCACCACAATGTCGTCCATGAGGATGTTCACCTGCTCCAGTGCGGTCCGCAGGGTAATGCCCAGATGCTCCACCTCCGCAGTACCGCCGATATAGATCTCCCGGGTCGGAATTTTCCGGGGTGCCTCCGCACCCTCCTCCAGCACCGCGGCCGCCTCCGGATTCAGTACCCCGGCGGTATCCAGTCGGCGAATGGACTCCGAAAGCTGCATAAGGGGATAGGAAATGCGAAGAGAGATCAGCTGGTTCATGACCAGGAGGATCAGGATCGTAATAGAAACCAGCATCACCATCAGGTAGCGCATGCTGCCGTCCGCAAAGAAGGCACGGTTGTCGCCCAGTACAGCCACCAGCCGCCAGCCCGTATAGCCCACGGTATCCACGATCACTGTACGCTGCCGTCCCTGGTAATTCTCCCGGTGCGCGCCGTCCTCATAGTCCACAACGGCCGCATTGTTTTCCGACGCAATATTGTTCAGTATCTGCATTTCCCGGGGATGATAGATCAGTTCCCCGTTCTGGTCCGTCAGATAGTAGTAAACCTCCGAGGTATCCACATTCAGGTCGCTGAGGACCTGTTCAATGTCGGCAAAGTTCATATCCACCAGCAGAACGCCGGCATCCGTGCTGCCCTGCCGGTTCAGCTCCACCATCCGGCTCAGGGAAATGACCCAGTGGTAGCGATCCGTACCGTCATCAAAGATATTGGCCACATGCGGCCGGGAATAATGAAAGTTTTCCACCTGCCCCATGGCCTGCCGGAACCAGCTCTGCTGCCGCACGTCCCTTCCGGACTTCCGGTTGGACACCGGCGCCGCAGAGAGCAGACGTCCGTCTGATGTAAACAATGCAATGCTCACCAGACTGTCCTTATGGGTCTCATACATGAGATTCATCTCACTGTCGATACTGTCCCCGGCGAAATCCTTGTCCTTGATCACATCGTAGTACATGGCATCGGAAATCCGCCGCATACTGATGAGACTGCTTTCAATATTCGCCGTGGTCCTGCCCAGAAGCTGCTCCGTGCTTTTGATCATATTCTTTTCGATACGGCCCGAAAACTGCTGATACAGAATCACCGACAGGAAAAGGGTCAGCACCACGGACACCACGGTGAAGCTGATGAGGATCAGTCCGTGTATGGTCCGCGTATATCCGCCCTTTTCCCAAAAGGCCCTGAGCCGCTGATACAATTTCATACGTCCTTTCCGCTGCGCTGCGCCGCCCGGTACTTCGAGGGCGACATGCCGTACTTCTTCTTGAAGGCGTAGCTAAAGTAGTTGGGATCCGAATATCCCACCGCCTGCGCAATCACATAGGTTTTCTCATTCTTCTCCAGCAGCATCCGCACCGCCTTCTCCATGCGGAAGTCCGTCAGGTAGTTAATGAAGGTTTT
>CAVELT010000064.1:4495-9436 GCA_963616545.1 Dysosmobacter segnis
CGGCCGTAGATCACCCGGTAGCTCACCGCATCCCGGGCGCCGCTGTAGGACTGATGCAGCGCGGAAATGGCCGTGACCACACCGCCGATGCCGATGGTGACGGTTGCATTGGTGAGATGCCGCACCAGACGGCAGAGGGTCTCACAGGCATCCGTCAGCCGCTTCACCTCGGAGGGCGCCGAAAGCTGCACGATGCATACAATATTCCCAAGATAGGAGAAGAACTTTGCCCGCCATTCCTCCTGCATTCTCTCTTCGGCCACCTTCCGGATGGACACCGTCAGCAGCAGCGGATTAATGCCCTCCGGCGCCAGGGACAGACTGTTGTGCAGCACCAGCACCGCATAGCAGGGCCCCGTCAGCTCCACCTGGTAATCCAGCATTTCCTTTTGAAGCGACTGCTCGGGAATCCTTCCCTCGATGAGGGAGCTGTAAAAATTCTCCTGCAGAACGGGAAGACTCTCCAGATAGTAGTTCTTCAGCATGTTGATGTTCTGCTTTTCGTCGAACTCCTTGTCCAGACTTTCGTGGATCCGCCGGAACACCTGCGACAGCTCATCCGCATCGATGGGCTTCAGAATGTACTCCTCCGCCTCCAGACGGATGGCCTCCTTGGCATATTCAAACTCATCGAAGCCGGAGAAGATGATGATCTTCACGGACGGATACAGGGTCTTCAGCTTCCGGGAAAGGGTCAGGCCGTCCATGTAGGGCATTTTAATGTCGGTCATCACCACATCCGGCTGCCGCTCCTCGCAAAGCTCCAGCGCCTCAACACCGTTATGGGCATAGCCCATGACCTCGTAGCCGAGCGCCTCCCAGTTGATCTTTCGGATAATGACCTGGATCACGTCCTCCTCATCATCCACCAGCATGACCTGATATTTGTTCACCTTCACCACCTGTTATGTATACTTCTCTTCAAGCTTCTTGAAGCGGAGAAAAACAACTGCCGCGACTGCCACGATGAAGAGCAGTCCGATTTCCGCACTCACCAGCATGATGCCGGCCATGACGGCGGAGCAAATGCCGAAGATCAGCACGAGAATCCCGGCCTCCCGGGCATAGCCGTCCTTGTCCTTCAGGGGCTTCTTCCCTGCCGGCCGCACCGAAGCCACGTCCTTAAAGACCAGAAGCTTCACCGCATAATAGATCAGCAAAATCGCCAGCAGCGCCGGAATGGCCAGCTGCCCCAGTATTTCCTCTGTTAAGTTCATGTTGTTCCTCCGAAAGGGATATTATTTGTTTGCCAGACAACATCGCGCCGGGCGCCCCGATAGCCAAGCTATCACTGAGCCCAGCGCGAAAAAAGGGATCACAGCCGAAGCCGCGACCCCCATTATACGCGAAAGCTTTACTTCTTCGCAACGTACTTTCTGATATCCAGTGAGATTGCCACAAAGATAACGATACCGATGGCAATGTACTGTGCATTGGCGTCCACACCCAGGAACTGGAGAGCTGCCTTCAGAAGCTCCAGAACGGCAACACCGATGAATGCGGAGGAAACCTTACCGCGTCCGCCGGTAACGGATACACCGCCCAGGGCGCAGGCTGCGATAGCCTCCATCTCATAGCCGAGACCGGTATTAACGGATGCACCGCCGGCCTTTGCACCGAGCATGAAGCCTGCCATGCCGTAGAAGGCTGCTGCCTTGGCATAGATGAGAAGCATGGTCAGCTTTACCGGAACACCGGCTACCTCAGCTGCCTGCGGATTGCCGCCGATAGCATACATATACTTGCCGTGACGCATCATGTTGTAGATGAACCAGGTAATGGCTGCCATGATGAGTGCCATCCAGATGAGGTAGGAGAGCCCCAGGAACTTACCGGTAGAGAACATGGTGTAGCCTGTTACATAGCCGCCCAGCGGAGTAGCACCGGTATAGATCAGGCCGAGGCCGTAGATGATCTCCATCATTGCCAGTGTGGAAATGAAGGGAGGTACATTCAGATAGGCGATGAACCAGCCTGTGATGGATCCGAAGAATGCAGTCACCAGCATCACCAGGATCAGCACCAGGAAGGGGT
This sequence comes from Dysosmobacter segnis, assembly GCA_963616545.1. Classification (GTDB taxonomy): domain Bacteria; phylum Bacillota; class Clostridia; order Lachnospirales; family Lachnospiraceae; genus Oribacterium. Next base: position 6,530 of record CAVELT010000064.1, read on the forward strand.
TCAGCGGGGTAATGCTGGCCCAGAAGCCCTCTGTGAAGAAGCGTCCGGAGTAGTCTGCCTTCTGCAGCAGTGTGCCGGCCAGGCAGGCAGCAAAACCGATCATACGTCCGGCGGACAGGTCGCAGCCTGCAGTGATAACACAGCCGGAAATACCAAGGGCAATAACCAGTCGATAGGACATGTTGCCCAGCAGGTTCAGGAAGTTATTGGCAGTAAAGAAGTTGTTGGAGGTCAAGCCGGTATACAGTACCAGGATGATCATAACGATGATTACACCGTTGTTGATGAGAAAGTCTATTGCTTTCTGTTTCTGTGTCTTTTGCATTTTCGTCCCCCTCTATCAGAACATTGTTGCGAAGCTCATAACCTTCTCCTGGGTCATATCATCCTTCGCATTGATCTCTCCGGTCAGCTTGCCGTTGCACATCACGTACAGACGGTCTGCCATACCGAGAAGCTCCGGCATCTCTGATGAAATCATGATGATGGATTTTCCCTGCTCAGCAAGCTCCTCCATGATTTCATAAATCTCATGCTTTGCACCGATATCGATACCGCGGGTCGGCTCGTCCATGATCAGGATATCCGGATCATTGGCCAGCCACCGGGCCACAATTACCTTCTGCTGGTTGCCGCCGGACAGGTTTGAAATGTGCTCCTGCATGTTCGGCGTCTTGATGGAGAGCTTTTTAATGCTGTCATCCACCACCTTGTTGATGGCCGGATGGTCCAGGGCAATGCCCGCCTTCATGTACTTATTGTAAATGGAAATGCCTACATTATCCTTGATAGACAGACAGCCGAAAATACCGTTTCCGCGCCGGTCCTCTGTGATCATGCCGACACCGGCATCCATGGCATCCTTCGGACGTTTGATCTTCACTTCCTTGCCGTGGATTTTTATGCTGCCCTTCGCAATATGACGGATACCGAAAATACCCTCCATCAGCTCGGTTCTCTGCGCACCGACCAGTCCGCCGAAGCCAAGGATCTCGCCCTTGCGGATATTGAAGCTGACATCGTGGAAGGACTTCTCATGGATAGAGGTGAGACCCTCCACCTCCATGACCACCTCACCGATCTCGTGCTTATGCTCCGGGTAAATGTTGGTGAGCTCACGGCCTACCATCTTCGCAATGATCTGCTCGTTGGAAAGCTCTGCGGTCTGCCAGGTTCCTACGTAGGTACCGTCTCGCATGACGGTGATGTCATCGGAGATCTTCTTGATCTCATCCATCTTGTGGGAAATGTAGATCATGGCCACACCGCGGTCCCGCAGGTCATTCATGACCTTGAAGAGGAAGTCTACCTCTCTGTCGGAAAGGGAGGAGGTCGGCTCATCGAAGATGATGACCTTGGCCTCATGGGATACGGCCTTGGCGATCTCGATCATCTGCATCTGGCCAATGGAAAGACTGCCGAGCGGTGCCTTCACATTGTAGTCCAGGCCCAGCTCCTTCAGCCATTTCTCGGTCTCTGCATACATAACCTTGTGATCGATCACCTGCAGGGGACCGTACTTATGCACCGGGAAGCGTCCCAGGTACATGTTCTCTGCCACCGATCTTGCGAGTACAGGCTGCAGCTCCTGATGCACCATGGCAACGCCCTTCGCCATGGCATCGTCCGGATTCTTAATGTCAACCTTCTCACCGTTCAGATAAATCTCGCCCTCGTCCATTCTGTAAATGCCGAACAGACACTTCATCAGCGTACTCTTACCGGCGCCGTTCTCGCCCATGAGTGCATGGACGGTACCCGGACGAACGGCCAGCTGTACATGATCCAGCGCCTTGACACCCGGAAAGGACTTAGATACATTTCTAAGCTCCAGTTGATATTCCGCCATCTTATCCTCCTATATGTATATCCCCCTCCGTTTTTCACGAAAGCAATGCTCGGTACTCCCTCCGGACAGCGCTTCCGTGAAAAACGATAACACATTCTTTAAAAAGAGTGCCGGTGCAGAAGCCTGCACCTGCACTCTCTGTGAATGCCTGATTACTTCAGCAGATCCAGGATATCCTGTGCATTGTCTGCGGTTACCTTTACGTAGTCGCATCCGATGTAGTGGTCATTGCCCTTGCCTGTGATGTAGTTTACAGCAGCATCAGCAGCAGTATGAGACTGTGTGAAGTGATCGTTGAATACAGTACCGGTCATGGTGCCGTCCTTAACGTCATTCAGAGCCTCCTCAAGAGCATCTACACCAACCAGGTAGATATCCTCGTTAACGGTTCTGCCCGCTGCCTGAATGGCCTGCAGAGCGCCGAGTGCCATAGCGTCGTTGTTGCAGAAAACAACCTCAATGTCTGTGCCGTTCTTAGCCAGTGCGTTAGCCACCAGGGACTGTGCCTGTGCCTGATCCCAGTTACCAACCTGATCATCCAGCTGATTTACCTCAAGGCCTGCATCCTCCAGAGCCTTAACAGAGTACTCTGTTCTGTACTGAGCATCAATGTTCTCCGGGTCGCCCTCGATCATGATGTAGTCAACCTTGCCGTTGCCGTTCATATCCAGCTTGTCGATGCCGATATCGGAAATGATCTCGCCCTGGAAGGTTCCGGACTGACGTGCGTCACATCCTACATAAGTAACATCCCAATCATTGTCCTCCCATCTCTTCTCCTCGTCTGCATCCGGCTCTCTGTTGATGTATACCAGAGGGATTCCTGCATCATGAACCATATCTGTGATGGTTGCTGCGGAGGAAGAGTTAACCGGGTTGATGATCAGAACGTCTACACCGCTGGTGATGAAGTTCTGGATCTGGTTGGTCTGTGTCGCCTGATCGTTGGCACCGTCTACGATGGTAATGTTGTCAGCGGAGAAGCCAAGAGATACCAGGTAATTCTGAAGCTCTGTTCTGAACAGTGTCATGAAGTTGTCGGAGAACTGATAGATACA